>NZ_DFTP01000007.1:0-131 GCF_002381585.1 Marinimicrobium sp. UBA4209 | reverse complement strand
CCGACGCCCCCAAAACGGTGTTCGGTATCGCTGCTCCGTGCCACTCATATACCGTTGTGGATACCACTGATACGGCATTTTCAGTTGAGGACAATTCGATGGCACGGAGGCGTCAGAGGGGCAGATAGCGT
>NZ_DFTP01000008.1:28173-28440 GCF_002381585.1 Marinimicrobium sp. UBA4209 | reverse complement strand
AGGTGGGCCCCTGGCGGATCAATATGACCGGTATGGGGGAGTTTCTGCCGCGCTTTGACAACAAAGTGACCCTGAGCAAGGACCAGACCGATGCCTGGGGCATGCCACTGCTGAATATGGACTGTGATTACTCGGACAACGAGCACCATATGACCCGGGACATTCGTGACAGCGCCGCCGAGATGCTGGAAAAAGCCGGCTACAAGAACATTCAGACCGTTGACAGTGAGCAGGCCCCGGGGCTCGCCATTCATGAAATGGGCACCG
>NZ_DFTP01000008.1:0-28098 GCF_002381585.1 Marinimicrobium sp. UBA4209 | reverse complement strand
CATGAAATGGGCACCGCCCGCATGGGGCGTGACCCCAAAACCTCCATGCTCAATGGTCACAACCAGCTGCATGCGGTGCCCAACGTGTTTGTGACCGACGGCGCCTGCATGACCTCGTCCGCCTGCCAGAATCCGTCCCTGACCTATATGGCATTGACGGCCCGGGCCGCGCATTACGCGGTGGATCAACTCAATAAACGCAATCTGTAAGGGGGCGAGATGAATCGCAGACAGGCATTACACACGATGATGGGTGCGCTGGGTCTGGTATCGGCCACGCAGGTGTTCGGTGCGTCCGCCTTTTTAAGCGGCGCATTGCCTACGGCCGTTCAACCCGTGCTGGCCGAACCGGAGGTGGCACTGCTCAGTGACGTTGGTGAGACCATTCTGCCCAGCACCGAGGATTCACCCGGTGCCAAAGCCGCCGGTATCGGCGCTTTTATGCAGGCGATGGTCAGCGGTTACTACACGCCGGCGGAACAACAGGTTTTTCTGCGAGGATTGGCCGATCTGCAGCAGCGCAGCCAGGCTCAGTTCAACACCGATGTTCGGTCACTGACACCGGGTCAACGAGAGCAATTGTTATTGGCGCTGGAGCAGGACAGCGACGCCGATTATTACCGGATGATCAAGCAACTGACCCTCTGGGGCTACTTTGCCTCGGAAGTGGGTGCCAAGCAGGCCTTGCGCTTTGCACCCATTCCCGGCCGTCATGAGGGAGATGTAAAAATTGATCCTGGCACCAAGGCCTGGGCCAACTTACTCCCCTGAGGGTTCGTCCGCCCGGGAATGCCCCAACAACCAGCGGTACAGGTCTTCGCTGCGGTACACCCGGGTCCAGGCGTCGTGGCCCATGTCCTCGTGGTTGGTAAAGCGCACCGCGGGGTGTCCGAGCTTTTCCAACTCGTTCAGCCCGGGGTAAAAATGCTCAATGGTGACGACCGGATCACGTCCGGCAGCGAACGCCCATAGGGGGAGCTGGTGTTCCGCGATGGGTGCCATCAGGTCCGGATGGCCCCAGCCCACCACCGGGCTGATGGCCGCAAAGCGCTCCGGGTGCTGGCTGGCCATATACCAGGTACCGAAGCCACCGTAGCTCAGGCCACTGAGATAGACCCGTTGTTGATCCACCCGGTAGTTGGCCTCGATCCGGTCGAGCATCATGATCAGGTCGTCTTCAATGCGATCCCAGCCGTTGGGCAGGGTGGGGGGAATGTCGTCCATGGAGGCGGGTGCAGGCACGCCATTCATGGGCTCGGGCGTCGGGAAATCCGCCGGGCGGGGTGGAACCCCATCGGCCAATCGTTGGGGTATTTGAGACGGGTCCCGGTTGCGCAGGTAATCCGCGTGCTCATCCATTCCGAACATGGGGAGCTGGGGCACGATCATGATGAACGGCAGGTCCCGCTTCTGGATCCAGGCTTCGTACAGCGGCCCATGGGCCAGTACATAGTCCAGCTCGTCCCGGCCATTGCCTCGCTCACCGTTGCCGTGCAGAAACAAAAGCACCGGCCAGTCCTTCCCGGTTTGAGTTTCATAGCCTCTGGGCAAATACACGAAAAACTGCCGCTCGCTGCCATCCAGAGCGCTGGTAAAACTCAGGCGTTCCAATTGCGGTTCGGAACCTTCGGATTGGCCGTGGGGTTGGAGGCTGCAGGCCGTCAGCAGCCAAACACAGAAAGACAGAGTTATGAGTCGCATGGTATGACCTCGTTTATGGTTATAACTACCGGCTAACCATAGCAGAATAATCTGATAAATGGCCCGGGAAGTCGCCCAAAGAAGTAGCTTGCTTGCTACAATTGGCGCAATATTCAACAAAAACGGCGCCGCCATGTCTCCCAGTCGCTCCTTGCATTTTTTGCTGGTGGCCATTGCCATTACCCTGCTGGCTGTGGCCGCACACCCGCTGATTCCCGAGCGGCAGCACTCATTGGTACCCCACGCCGACAGTACCATCATTCTCGCACCCTACGGTGACGCCATGCAGGGCGGGCCGAGCCATTCGGAGTGGGTCGGGCCGCAAGAGGACTACCACTGGCGCTGCCGGGTCGAGCCGGAGGGCGATTACGTGTTCTGCGGCATCAACCTCTTGTTGTCCGAAGACAATCTGCACGGGTTGGATCTGACCGACTTTGAGGCCTTCGAGCTACAGCTGGAAACCCCGGGTCATAACCAGGACGTGCAGTTCTTTATGCGCCATTACGATGAGCGTTACTCCAACCCGGACGATAACAACAGTGCCCAATTCAACAAGTTCGACATCAAGGCCGGAGAGTTGGGGGGAACCCTGAGAATCGGTTTTGATGAGCTGTCTCTGGCAGATTGGTGGAGCAGTGCTCGAGACCTGCCGCGAGAGCTAAGGCGTCCCGCGTTTCACAATGTGATCGCCATCGGTATCGGTTATGCGCAGGCGCTGGAGCCGGGACACTATGATGTGATCATCAAGGAGGCGAGTTTCGTCGGTGAGTGGATCTCGGCCGCCACCTGGTACCTGAGCATTCTGCTGATCTGGCTGGTAGGGCTGGGTGCCTGGGGCACCCATCGGTTGGTTCTCCTGTCCCGGATTACCCGGCGCCACCGTCGGCAACTGGATATCCTCTCCAATCGCAATGCGCAGTTGAAAGAGGAAACCGACCGCTACAAGCAACTGTCCACCCGCGACCCGCTTACCGGGGCCTACAATCGTTACGGTTTTGAACAGCGTCTGTCCCAGATGATTCACCAGAACGAATTCCAGCCCATCTCATTGATCCTGCTGGATGTGGACCATTTCAAAACCTTCAACGATACCTACGGTCATGATGCCGGGGACAAGGTTCTGCGCCAGTTGGTGAACCTGTTGGATCAGTACACCCGCAAGCAGGATGTGCTCTGTCGCTGGGGCGGTGAGGAATTTCTGCTCCTGTGCCCCAACACAGATGCCAAAAGTGCGGTGGTTCTGGCGGAAAAGATCCGGCAACTGGTTTCCGAGGCCCGGATTGAAATGGACGAGCAGGTACGTTTGACCGCCAGTTTCGGAGTCTGTCAGATCCGTGCCGGTGAGCCCTATATCGATGCCTTTGTCCGAACCGATCGGGCGCTGTATCAGGCCAAGGACCAGGGGCGTAACCGGGTGATGTTGTGCCCGGAGGCCACGTTCACCGGCGCCAGAACATCGGGCTGAACAGCACCAGCAGAGTAAAAACTTCCAGACGCCCCAGGAGCATGGCAAACGTCAGAATCCATTTGGCCGGGTCGCTGATCGCGCCGTAGTTACTGGCCACGTCCCCCATGCCGGGACCCAGGTTGGTGATGCAGGCGCCCACCGCCGAAAAAGCGGTTTCCAGATCCAGCCCGGTCATCAGCAGTGCTAGAAACATGACGATGTAAGTCACCACATACATCGCAAAAAATCCCCACACCGCTTCAATGACCCGATCGGGTACACTGATCTTTCCGACCTTGACCGGAATGACGGCGTTGGGGTGAATCAGTCGGTTGACCTCCCGTACGCCCTGTTTATACAGCAGCAGTACCCGAATCATTTTCATGCCGCCGCCGGTAGAGCTGGCGCAGCCACCGAGGAAGGCGAGCAGAAACAGCATGTAGGGCAGAAAGGATGGCCACAGGTTGAAGTCCGACGCGAATCCTGCGGTGGTCAGCGTCGACGCCAGGTTGTAAATTCCGAGCACCAGGCTGTCGTTGAATGCGAGGGTCTCTGACGCATACAGGTAGGACACCGTAACGATGCTGCCGAAAACGATCCAGCCGAAGTAAAAGCGGAACTCCGCGTCCTGCATGTAGTGCCATAAGCTCTTGTCGCGCCAGGCAATAAAGTGCAGCGCGAAGTTGGCACCGGCCAGCACCATGAACACCGAACAGATCAACAGGATGGCCGGGCTGTCGTAGTAGCGCAGGCTCTCATCGTGACTGGAAAAGCCACCGTTGGCCACGGTGGAAAAACTGTGTCCCAGGGCTTCGAACCAGCTCATACCCGCCAGCTTGTAGGCAACAAAGCAGGTGACCGTAAAGCCCAGATAAATCAGGAACAGCGCCTTGGCCGTTTCAGTGATGCGGGGGGTGAGCTTGTTGTCCTTGACCGGACCGGGCGCCTCGGCCCGGTACAGCTGCATACCCCCAATGCCCAACAGCGGCAGAATCGCCACCGCGATCACAATAATCCCGATGCCGCCCAACCACTGCAGTTGATGCCGATAAAACAGAATGGACGGGGGCAGGGCGTCCAGCCCACTGATGACTGTCGCCCCGGTGGTGGTCAGCCCTGAAAGGGATTCGAAAATCGCATCGGTAAACGACAGATCCAGTCCCATGGAAAAGTACAGGGGAATGGCACCGAAGGCGCCGAGAACAAACCAGAACAAGGCGGTAATCAGAAAGCCGTCGCGGGTGCGAAGCTCCTGCCGCCGGCCGCGCACCGGCAACCAGGTGGCGGCGCCGGCGCCAAAGGTGATGACGAAGCCGATCAGGAAGGTCAGATAATTCTGATCGTGGAACCAGAGCGAGACGCTGATGGGCACCAACAGCGTCAGGCTGAACAGCATCAGCAGTACGCCCAGAACCCGTGCGATGGTGGCAAATTGCATGGCCGTCCCGACGCTAGAAGAAAGTAAAACCGACCTGGAAGAGCTTTTCCAGGTCGCGAATATGCTGCTTGTGCAGCAGGAACACAATTACATGATCGCCCGGCTCCACCACCAGGTGGTCGTGGGCAATCAGTACTTCACTGGTTTCATCGTCTTTCTCCCGCACGATGGCCCCGATGTTGGCCCCTTCGGGCAGGTCGATGTCTTCCAGTGCCCGACCCACCACTTTGGACGACTGACTGTCGCCGTGAGCGATCAGCTCAATGGCTTCCGCCGCGCCACGGCGCAGGGAGTGCACGTTGACCATGTCGCCCCGGCGCACGTGAGTGAGCAGGCTCCCGATGGTGGTGGTCTGGGGCGAGATGGCGATATCAATTTCCCCGCCCTGGACCAGGTCCACGTAGGCGGGGTTATTGATCAACGCCATGACCTTACGGGCACCGAGGCGTTTGGCCAGCATGGAGGACATGATGTTGGCTTCATCGTCGTTGGTCAGGGCCAGAAACACATCGGTATCTTCAATGTTTTCATCGAGCAGCAGGTCCTGATCCGAGGCGTTGCCCTGGAGCACGATGCTGCGTTCAAGCTGCTCGGAAAGCTGGCGGCAGCGCCGCTCATTGTGCTCCACCACCCGAACGCTATAGCGGCCCTCGAGTTTTTTGGCCAGCCGCAAACCGATGTTGCCGCCGCCGGCGATCATCACGCGCTTATAGGCGGTTTCCAGCCGGCGCAGTTCACTCATCACCGAGCGAATGTCGTTTTTCCCGGCGATGAAAAAGACTTCATCGTCCGCCTCGATGACGGTGGAACCGTGGGGCACAATCGCGCGATTGCGCCGATAGATGGCCGCCACCCGGGTATCCACGTTGGGCATATGCTGACGCAGAAAGCGCAGCTCCTGACCGACCAGGGGCCCGCCGTGATACGCCTTGACTGCCACCAACTGGGCCTTGCCGTTGGCAAAGTCGAGTACCTGCAGGGCGCCGGGCTGTTCGATCAGCCGGAAGATGTAATCCGAGACCAGTTGTTCCGGACTGATCAGCACATCGATGGGGATGGCGGTGTCGGTAAAGAGTTTGTCGTAAGTCAGGTAGGCGTTGGAGCGCACCCGGGCAATTTTGGTGGGCGTGCGGAACAGACTGTGCGCCACCTGGCAGGCGACCATATTGATTTCATCATTACTGGTGACCGCCACCAGCAGGTCGGCATCTTCGATACCCGCCTGCACCAGCACGTCCGGGTGAGAGCCTTCACCGGTCACCACGCCGATATCGATCCGGTCGCGCAATTCGCGCAAGCGCACGTCGTTGGTGTCGATCACCGTGATGTCGTTGGCTTCGCTGGCCAGGTGTTCTGCCAGGCTGCCGCCGACCTGTCCGGCGCCGAGAATAATGATTTTCATAGGCTAGCTTGAGTCCCCTAGCGTCGCGCGTCGTGATTCGGCGCGATCACGCGTTCAGGCAGTGTGACCGAAAGCCGTATTCTGCCTTAAACGCTGTGGTTTTTCTCCCCGATCTTGCGCAGTCGGGCGTAATAGAAACCGTCGTGGCCATTGTCCTGTGGTAAAAGCTGGCGACCGCAGGGTTGTGTGAGCCCCCAGTCCACCTCGAGCGTATCGCACCGGGCGTCCGGATGTTGCTGTACAAACGCCTCCACGACCCGGGTGTTTTCCTCCGGCAGAATCGAACAGGTGGCATAGACCAGCACGCCGCCGGGCTTCAGGGTGGACCATAGCGCGTTAAGAAGGCGCCCCTGCAAAGCACTCAGTCGGTCGATGTCGGCGGCCGAGCGCAGCACTTTAATATCCGGCTGACGCCGGATGATGCCGGTGGCCGAGCAGGGGGCATCGAGCAGAATGCGGTCGAAGGCGGTGCCGTCCCACCAGTCGTCCGGTTGGCCGGCATCGCCACAGCGCAGGGTGGCCTGCTTGCGGAGGCGGTCGAGATTCTCCTGCACCCGGTTCAACCGGCGCGCGTCGCTGTCCAGGGCGACCACCTCGGCCAGGCCCGGTTCGGTTTCCAGTATGTGTCCGGTTTTCCCGCCGGGGGCGCTGCAGGCGTCCAGCACCCGCTGTCCGGGTGCCAGTTCCAGCAGTTCGGCACTGAGCTGGGCCGCTTCGTCCTGGACGCTGACGCCACCGTCCTCAAAACCGGGTAAGGCCGTTACCTGACAAGGCGTTTGGAGGGTGATCCCGACCGGGCTGAAGGGGGTGAGGCTGGCCTCGATGTCCTGTTCGCGCAACTGCGCCAGGTAATCTTCACGGGCGGCGTAGGCCGGGTTCACCCGAAGGGTCAGGGGAGGGTGACCGTTATCGGCCGCAACCACAGCCTCCGCCTGCTCGGGCCAGTGATGGCGCAGGCGTTTCAGCAGCCAGTTGGGATGGGCGGTGATAAAGCGGTCATCGTTCGCGAGCGCGCCATCCAGTGCTTCTCGCTCGCGCTGAAAACGCCGCAGGACGCCATTGACCAGGCCCTTGGCCCAGGGCTTTTTCAGTTCTCGGGTGCTTTCCACAGTGGCACCGATCGCCGCATGATCGGGAATTCGGGTGTATAGCTGCTGGTAGAGCCCGAGCAGCAGCAGAGCCTGAATGTCCCCCTCTTTGGGTTTGAGCGGTTTGTCCAGCAATTGACCCAGGTAGGCATTCAGGCGAGGATACCAGCGGCAGGTCCCGTACGTGAGTTCCTGTAACAGCGGGGCGTCGCGCTCCGGCACCCGGCTCTGGTAATCGGGCAGAAGGCTCGCCAGGGAGCCCTGCTGGCGCAACAGGTCGGCCAGTAACTTGGCGGCCGCCGTGCGCACCTTCATACGCCGGGCTCCGGTCGGGCAAGTACTTCGCCGGGGGTAAACAGATCGGCCCGGCCGCGCAGCAGTTCGGCCACCGGCAGGGCTTTTTTCCCGGGTAATTGCAGGCGGGTCAGCTGCAGTTGGCCTTCCCCGCAGGCCACGCCGATACCGGCTTCGCTCACCGACAGCACGGTTCCGGGAGCTTCCGGGCCGTCGTGGGCGAGTGCCCTGGCTTCCCAGACCCGAAAGCTGTCGGTCGACTCGGCGCGGCGGGTATGGCAGATCGGGAAGGGATTGAAGGCGCGCACCTGTCGGGCCAGCTCGGTGGCCGGGCGTGCCCAGTCCAGCGCCGCTTCGGCCTTGGTGATTTTGGGGGCGTAGGTGCTTTGGGCGTCATCCTGTGCCTCTGGTTGGGCACAGCCCTGGGCTAACTGTTCCAGAGCTGTCATCAGCGCGGGGCCGCCGAGCTCGGCCAGCCGGTCGTGCAGTGCCCCGGCGGTGTCATCGGGACCGATGGGGCAGTGGGCTTTGACCAGCATGTCGCCGGTGTCCAGGCCCACATCCATCTGCATGATGGTGACGCCGGATTCGGCATCGCCGGCCTCAATAGCGCGCTGAATGGGCGCCGCACCCCGCCAGCGGGGCAACAGCGAGGCGTGCACATTGATGCAACCCAGACGCGGCGTGTCGAGCACGGCTTTCGGCAGCAGCAGGCCGTAGGCCACTACCACCATGATGTCCGCGTTCAGGGCGGCCAGCTCGGCCTGGGCCGGCTCGGATTTCAGGGTTTCCGGCTGGAATACCGGTAAGTGGTGCTCCAGGGCCAGGGCTTTGACCGGACTGGCCTGTAACTTCTTACCTCGCCCGGCGGGCCGGTCGGGCTGTGTGTAAACACCCACTAACTGGTGTGGCCCCGCCAGCAGGGTGCGCAGGTGATGAGCGGCAAAATCGGGGGTGCCTGCGAAGACAATCCGCAGGCCGCCGGGGGAATCAGAGTCGGACATGAGGCTCGATGAGGTTGGGGCGGACCGCAATCAGGCCCGCAGACGGTGTTGTTTTTCCAGCTTCTTGCGAATGCGCTGACGCTTGACCGGGGAGATGTAGTCCACGAACAGCTTGCCGTTCAGGTGGTCCAGCTCGTGCTGAATGCACACCGCCAGCAGGCCATCAGGCTCCAGCTCAAACGGCTTGCCATCACGATCGAGCGCGTTGACACGCACTTTTTCCGGGCGCTCCACGGTCTCGTAAAAGCCGGGAATGGACAGGCAGCCCTCGTCATAGGGGCGCAGGGTCTCTTCATCCAACACCGTGACTTCCGGGTTGATGAACACCATCGGCTGGCTCTGATCTTCGCTCACATCGATGACCACGACTCGCTCGTGTACGTTCACCTGAGACGCCGCCAGACCCACGCCGGGTGCGGCATACATGGTCTCGAACATGTCGTCCACCAACTGGCGGATGCGGTCGTCCACCTGGGCGACCGGCTTGGCCACGGTGCGCAGACGAGGATCGGGAAATTCCAGAATCTCGAGTTTCGCCATAATCTTTGTGACAAACCTCTAGTAAAAGAAGAAAAAGCGTTGCTAACATGATGATCGCACAGCGTTTACTTGCTATGCTTCGGGTAGCGCGCGGGTTTGCGCCGCCAATAATGACGACAGCCGCTACGCGTGTTGTCAGCTCTGTGTCAGGATTATAACCGGTATGGGCCTTTTTACCCTAATTCAATAGGTACCAATACGCCTCGAGGGTCCCCAGGGGATCATTGAAGCGGGCTGAAGGGTTCCAATGCACTCCCGGGCCTAACAATACAGGATCGGTTTCTATGAAAAAGTTGATGCTGGGGCTCCTGCTGGTCCCGCTGTTCGCCATGTTGAGTTGGGCGGACGAGGCCGCGTTCCGGAGTGACCATCCGGACGAATACATTGTCCAGAAGGGCGATACGCTCTGGGATATTTCCAACCGATTCCTCCAGACCCCCTGGTTATGGCCGGAAATCTGGCACGTAAACCAGCAAATTCAGAATCCTCACCTGATCTACCCGGGCGATGTCATCTCTCTGGTATACATCGACGGCGAGCCCCGACTGACCGTGGATCGCCCGGTGAAGCTGGCTCCGGGCGAGACCAAGCTCAGCCCGAGTGTCCGGGTGCTGCCCCGCGACGAGGCCATCAGCACCATCCCGCTCGACCGGATCAACAGCTTCCTCTCGCGCAGCCGGATTGTCTCGGAAGAGGAGCTTGAGGCGGCGCCCTACATGGTGGCGGGCCCCGAGAAGCGGATTATTGTGGGCGAGGGTGATTACGCCTACGGGCGTGGCGACTTCGAAACGGACATGACCAATTATGGGGTGTACCGCAAAGAGGAGCACTTCCGCGACCCGATCACTGGCGAATATCTGGGCACTCACGCGCAGAACATCGGTACGGTTCGCGTGGGGAATACCGACGAGGACATTACCCGTGTCCAGGTGCTGACCTCTCGGGAAGAAATCCGTATGGGAGATCGGTTGTTGCCCAGTGAAGAGCGCACAATCGAATCCAATTTCTATCCCAGTGCTCCGGATGATGAGATCAATGCCCTAATTCTTGCCGTTGAAGGCGGCCTTAGCCAGGTTGGCAAACTGGACGTGGTCATGGTGAACAAGGGCGATCGCGAAGGGCTGCTGGTGGGTAACGTGCTGGCGGTGTACAAGCGCGGCGAAGTCACCCGCGACCCCGTGACCGGGGAGCGGATTACCCTGCCGGACGAGCGTGCCGGCCTGGTGATGATTTTCCGCACCTTTGAAAAAATGAGCCTGGCTCTGGTACTGGAAGCCGAGCGTCCGCTGGCCGTAAACGACAAACTGCTCAACCCCTGATTTAACCCCTGGCTCAATCAGATCTGGGATTGTTAGACCGCGCGGCCCACCTCCCGGGCCGCGCCTCATGGACGACACGAGGACCTCATGGAAGAACATCATTTTTCCCATCTTTTATTGCAACGACTACCCGGCGCTGGCGCCGCCAAGCGCGCTCGCCTGCTGGAGCACTTCGGCTCCGCCGGAGCGGTCATTGAAGCCTCCCCCGACGTGCTCAAAGGCTGGCTGGACCCGGAAGCTTGCGCGGCGCTGGGCGATTACCAGCGAAACCCCAGTGGTTGTGCTCTGGCACGAAGTGCGCGAAAGGATCTGGATTGGCTCGCCGAGCATCCCGAAGTCCAGGTGCTCAGCCTGGAGGATGAAGATTACCCACCGCTGCTTCGGGAAATTCGCCGGGCACCCCCGCTGCTGTTTGTCCGCGGTTCCGTGACCGCCCTGAGCATGCCGCAGATCGCCATGGTGGGGAGCCGGAATCCATCCACAGGTGGGCGCGATAATGCCCGCCAGTTCGCCGCCTTTCTGGCGGGGCGGGGCTTTGCCATCACCAGCGGCCTGGCCATGGGGGTTGATGGCTTCGCCCATGCCGGCGCCCTGGATGTGGAGGGCGTTACCATCGGTGTGGTCGGCACGGGAATTGATCGCGTCTACCCGGCCCGGCACCGTCAATTGGCGGAAGAGATTGTCGCCAACGGCGGTGCCGTCGTATCGGAATTCCCCCTGCGGGCCAGTCCCCAGCCTTCGAACTTTCCCCAGCGCAACCGGATCATCAGCGGCCTGAGTGGTGGCACTCTGGTGGTGGAGGCCGCCCTCAAAAGCGGCTCCCTGATCACCGCCCGCTACGCCCTGCAACAGAACCGGGAAGTCTTCGCTATCCCCGGCTCCATCCATAACCCCCTGGCCCGGGGCTGTCACCGCCTGATCCGCGAGGGCGCAACCCTGGTGGAAACCGCACGGGATATTGTCGAGCAGCTTGGCGGTTACCTGGGGTATCAGAGCGACCTTTTCAGCACCTCGTCGGAAGCATCTCTGGAGCTGACAGACAAAGAACAACGGGTGCTCGAAGCGCTGGGTCACGATCCTAGAGATCTTGATTCACTGGCGGACGACAGTGACTTGGAGGTGGGGGAGCTCTCGGCACTGCTGATTGGTTTGCAACTGAAGGGCGCGATCACCGAAACCGCAGCGGGCTTTGAGCGTACGGCCTTGGCGAACTCCTAAAGATTTTTCGCATTAGAGGATGAGATCGCTGTCCGATCCGTTATTAGGATATCCGCGACCTTTCGGCATCCATTTACACGACTTCCCAGGGCTTGTTCTCTGTCTTAGTCAAATCCCGACTACCATGTATAACCGCGAGGATATACAGAGAGTCGGTTGCCACCAGGTAGATAATGCGGTTGCTCATGTAGCAGGAAAGTGTTCTCGATAATCCGATCAATGAATTGCTCGGCATAGATGGGCACATCACGGGCTATATACGCATAAATGTCGCCTAAATCCAGTTCGGCAGACTCTGTCCATTCGATCTTCATGTGTGCTTTTGGTGCCGTGCCTTGATGCGGGCTTTGACTTGATCGTGCGGGACGGTGCGGCCTTCCTCAACGGCTTTTAAACCAGCCTCGATCTTTTGCTTCACATACAGCTCATACATGATGTCGTTCCAGGAGGCTTGTTCTGGCAACTGGTTAATAATGTGCTGTGCCGACTCTTTAGCGTTCATACATACCTCAATGAGTTAACCTTGTATCGTTGCCAATGTGTGCCGCCTTGCCGGTGTCAATTATAGCGGGTTGGTTGTGCTGCACCTGATCTCATGGCGCTGTACTTGCGTGAGGAACCCCTTATAACCGGTAACCGCTTTGTGCCCTCAATGGTATAACGGCCAATATACCATGCTCAGGGAGCAGGGAAAGTGCTTCGTGCAAGCGGTCAGTAAACCCCCGAAGCCCCATGAGATGGACGCCAACCGGGGGTTCAATACCCTCCAACCCGTCACCCGCGGCCCGACCGGCCGGGTACATTTTTACCCAGCGGATGGAACTGAGCAGCGCCTATTTGACGAATCTGTGCGATTAGGCCCCTTTTCAGTAAACTACGCCCTTTTATTGCCCCTGTTGAGAGGATTCGCCCCCGATGAGCACCACTTTTCCCTGGAGCACCAACCCCCGCATTCAGCGTGCTGCCAAGCGCATGCGCGCTGGCGGCGTGGTCGCCTATCCCACCGAGGCGGTCTGGGGCTTGGGTTGCGATCCCAACAATGCCGAGGCGGTGGCGCGGCTATTGGCCCTGAAGAGCCGCCCCTGGGAAAAGGGTCTGATTCTGGTCGCGGCCCGCATTGAGCAGTTTGTGCCTCTGGTGGAGCGACTGGACAAAGGGCTTCAGCAACAGTTGCGGGAGAGCTGGCCGGGGCCCGTGACCTGGTTGGTGCCCACCGCCGGCCTGGTGCCCGAGTGGATCAGCGGACGCTTTGAGTCGGTGGCGCTGAGAGTAACTGATCACCCCGTGGCCGCTGGCCTGAGCCTCGCTTTCGGCGGCCCGATCGTGTCCACCTCCGCGAACCCGGCAGGCAAACCCTCCGCCCGCACCGCTCTGGAGGTGCGCCGCTATTTCAAAGACCGGCTGGACGATGTGACTCCCGGGCGTGTCGGTAACCGAACTCAACCCTCCCAGATTCGCGACTTGATCACCGGGGAAGTTCTCCGTTAATCGAGCTTTGCTGATTTCTGCCATGCTAGACTGCGCCCTCAGCGCACACTAGATGGCGCTGGTGAATCAATGACCAGGATTGGTTTTATGGAGATCAATATGAAAAAAGTGATTTTGGCTTCGGCCTTGGTATGTGCAGCGGGCGCGGTGCAGGCGGATCAGCGTCCTCAGTGGAATCAGGTGTCAGTCGCCTATCAATCAGCGGACGTTGAGGGTGAAACTTTGACCGGCTTTGGTTTGGGTGGCTCTGCGCTGCTGTCGGAGAATATTTTTGTGGCTGGGGCGTTTTCCCAGCTCTCGGACGATGTTGAATTGTTCGGCGATACTTTGGAAATGGACCTTAATACGGTTTCCCTTGGGTTGGGTTTTCGTCATGGACTGTCAGTGAATACGGATCTGTTTGCTATCGTGAGCTATGAGGATATAGAGGTTGACGCTGCTTACATGGGAGAGTCCGGCAGTGCCAGTGACAACGGTTACGGATTGACAGGTGGTTTCCGCTCAATGCTGTCTGAGTCGTTTGAGATTAGCGGCTCACTCGGTTATGTCAATATTGACGATGAATCAGAAACCTCTGTTGCAGTCGGCGCTGACTACTTTTTTACCGACACGGTGTCGATCGGATTAGGCCACGTGATGGCAGACGATGTGGACACCACCAGCATCAGTCTTTCCGTCTATTTTTGATCGACTCACTCCGGGGCCGGGCGTCGGCCCCGGAGTGGTATTTCTCTCTGTCTTAACGGCCATTCGTATTATCTGTTAACTCCAGCACCGCGCAGAACGTTTTCCGTTCTTTCACCCAGCTTGGCGCCTGCATACGTATTCAATCGATTGCAAAAGGTGTATTGTGGTATTTTCGGCCACTTTCCCCGAATTCGGCCCGCTCCCTCCGGGCGTCGCCGATCGATCGAATAACGTAAACGGAGCGCCCCATGAAACGCCCTTATACCCTCCATCGCACCGCATTGCTGGCCACGGCCCTGGGCAGCCTGCTGCTCACCCAGGCCTGCCAGAAAACTGAACCGGCGCCTGAATTCCAGGCCGCCAGCCCGGCGACGCTGGAGGGCGACATGATTGCCTTTCGCTCCACGCTGGATAACCGGGCTCGCATGCTGACCGTGCGTCAGCCCGATGACATCAAGCTGGCGTACGACGTGGAAACCGGCAACCTGCACCAGGCCTGGCGGGGCACGGTGCACTTTACCGGCGCGGTCTTCGATACCCGACACGGCCCCCAGCCCGTCTCCGAGGGCGACCTCTACCTGACCCAGGATGCCCGGTGGCAGACCGAAGGGGCCAGCGTTCAGTATGGCGGTCATCGTTATTCCGGCGATCAGCTGGCACTGCGTTACGACGTTGAAGCGGATGGCTGGAAGGCGACGGTCTGGGAAAAGCCCAGCGCCCGGCTGGAGGAGCAGAGCCTGATCATCACCCGGGAGTTCGCGGTCAATGGCCTGCCCAAAGGGCTGGGCTTGACCCTGACCGGCCTGGCCGAGGCAGCGGACCAGTCATTGGTCGGCAGCGGTGAATGGCAGGGCAGTCAGACCTTGCGGCTGAAAAACGGCGTGACCCGGGTGCAGCGCACCTTTACCGATCCGACTCGGGTCGAGCGACCGGATGAAGCGGGCGAAGGCGACCACCCCGGCCAGACCCTGGTTGAGGGCAGTGACTGCGCCGCCTGTCACAACCCGGAAATCAAGACGGTCGGCCCCTCCTACCAGTCCATTGCCGAACGCTACGACAATACTCCGGACAACCGGGCCATGCTGGCTAAGAAGATCATTCTCGGGGGCGCCGGCAACTGGGGTGAGGTGCCCATGAGTCCGCACCCGGACCTCAGCCAGGAAGATGCTGAGCAGATGGTCGACTACATCTTCTCCCTGCAGGAAGAAACGGAGGGAGAAACCCGCTGGAATCTCGACCAGCCGGCCACCGACACACTGGAGTTGGTGGCTGAGACCCCGGCCGAGGCCACGGGAGATGGTGCGCTGGTATACCGCCACCTTTTCAGTGGCGATCAACCCAATATTGAAAGCCTGCGTGGCACGGCCCCATCCGAAGTGGCCCGGGTGTCGCGCATTCACTTCCCGGACAAGGCCTCTTTCAAGCCGTTGGATTTGCGCTTCGCCCTGCAGGTAAAAACCCACCTGAAAGTGGACGAGACGCTGGAGACCGAGCTGCGCCTGATCAGTGATGATGGCGCGGTGGTGTACCTGAACGACGAGCTGCTGATCGACAGCTGGGGCTTCCATGGTCCTGAGCCGGAAGATGCCAGCGTTACCCTTGAGCCGGGGCTCCACTCACTGGAGGTGATCCACTTCCAGAGTCACGGCGGTGCGACCCTGTCGATGCAGTGGCGCAATCCCGAAACCGGCGAATTTGAAATCATTCCGGCGGAGATGTTGCAGATCCAGGCGGCCGATCGCCGGGACGTGGTGCCGGTGATTACCGATCCGGAACGGGTCAAAACCATTCCCGGAGACCAGACCAAAGTCGCCGGTGTACATCCGGCCTTCGATCGCTTCCAGGCCCGTCCGGACGAGTTTGAACCCATGGTCGGGGGCATTGATTTTCTGCCCGATGGCCGGATGGTCATCACTACCTGGGATCCGGAAGGCTCGGTGTATATCGTCAGTGACTACGACAAGGGCCCGGAACAGGCCAGCGTCAAACGTATCGCCCGGGGCCTGGCCGAACCGCTCGGCGTGAAGGTCGTGGACGGTGATATCTACGTGCTGCAGAAACAGGAACTGACCCGCCTGGAAGATGTGAATGGCGATGAGGTCATCGACGTTTATCACTCGGTATCCGCGGACTGGTCCGTGACCGACAACTTCCACGAGTTCGCCTTTGGCCTGGAATACCAGGACGGTTACTTCTATGGTGCGCTGGCGACGGCGATTTTGGCAGGCGGTGCCAGCGCCGACCCCCAGGCGCCGGATCGTGGCAAGGCCATCAAAATCCGTAAAACCGACGGGCAGGTGGAGTTCGTTGCCCAGGGCCTGCGCACGCCGAACGGCATTGGCTTTGGTGTGGACGGCGAGCTGTTTATTGCCGATAACCAGGGCGACTGGTTGCCCGCCAGCAAAATCGTCGAACTGACGCCGGGGGCCTGGTACGGCTCGCGTTCGGTGGACTTCGAAGGCACCGCCGACCTGACCGAAACCAAACCGGTGGTCTGGCTGCCCCAGGACGAAATCGGCAATTCCCCCAGTGAGCCGGCGCCGCTGAACGTCGGCCCCTACCAGAACCAGATGATCCACGGCGAAGTGACCCACGGCGGCATCAAACGGGTGTACGCCGAGCGGGTGAACGGCCGTCTGCAGGGCGCCGTGTTCCGCTTTATCCAGGGGCTGGAAGCCGGCGTCAACCGCCTCGACTGGGCGCCGGATGGTTCACTGATCGTCGGTGGTGTCGGCAACCCGGGCAACTGGGCCGATGGTGAAAAACAGTGGTACGGACTGGAACGTCTGGTCTACAACGGCGAGACCGCCTTTGAGATGCTCAGCGTCAGCGCCCGCTCCGACGGCTTTGTGATCGAGTTTACCGAGCCGGTGAAGGCGGGCCAGAATATCAGCCCCGAAGATTTTGAGATTCTTCAGTGGTATTACGAGCCCACCGCCGAGTATGGCGGTCCGAAAAAGAACGTCACCGAGTTGCCGGTGGAAGGCTTTGCCCTGTCGGAGGACCGCAAGCGGGTGAGCTTCAAGCTCGGCGGACTCAAGCCCGACCATGTGGTGTATTTCCGCATCGCCCGGCCCTTTGTCAGTGAGACCGGCAACAGCCTGTGGACCACAGAAGCATGGTACACCCTCAACGCCATTCCGGAAGACCAACCGGTGGCGCTTGAAGGTCGTCAGCCCCAGCACAATCAACTGACTGATATCGAGCAGGCCGAAGGCTGGAAGCTGCTCTTTGATGGCAAAACCCTCAACGGCTTGCGCAACTACAACGCCGATACCCTGGGTGAGCGCTGGGTCATAGACGATGGTGCCCTGCATATGCAGCCCAACGATGGTCGCCCCGGTGGGGATCTGGTGATTACCGACGAACCCCTGACCCGCTTCGAGCTGTACCTGGAGTGGAAGCTGGCGCGCAACGGCAATAGCGGCATCATCTACAGCGTGGATGAGTCGCCGGAGCTGGAGGCGCCCTATATGAGTGGCCCGGAGTACCAACTGCTGGATAATATCGGCCACCCGGACAGTGAGATCTACACCCATCGGGCGGCGGACCTGTACGACCTGATTGCCGCCACGCCGGTCACCGTGAATCCGGCCGGCGAGTGGAACCGCACCCGTCTGGTGGTGGATAACGGGCGGATCGAGCACTGGCTCAATGGCTTTAAAGTGGTGGAAGCCGAGATGGGCACTCCGGAATGGGAGGCGATGATCGCCGAGAGCAAGTTTGCCGACTGGGAGGCCTTTGCGGCGACCCCGGAGGGGCATGTGGTGCTCCAGGATCACGATGACCCGGTGTGGTTCCGCAACATCAAGTTGCGGAAATTACCGTAAGGTGGACAAGCGACTTCGTAGGTAATGCTCCGCCTGGGTATACCCTTGTGAGACGCGCCGTAAACCCATCCATGGGGGCTCGATCACCCGCCATCCAGGCGGGTGACGGTCTCACAAGGGTATACCCAGCCTCCGCAGTGCCTATGTAACGTTTCGGGAACTAGCAAGTGAGTTATAACTCAATCCGCTTACCATCCTCCCGGGCGGACTTGAAAATCGCCTGGACAATGCGAATATCCCTCAAGCCTTCCTCGCCGGGCACCATGACCGGCATGTCCTGCAAAATGGCCCGGGCATCGTCGTCCATCTGCGCGGCCTGCTGGTTGGCGATGGGTTTGTCCAGTTTCCTGCCATCGCTGGTGGCGCCCTGCACACCGTTGTAATTGGACATGGGCCGCAGGTAATAGGAACCCTCAGCGCAGGTCACCTCCAGCTTATTGCCCGGCTTCACAAAACTGGTCATACATTCGGCCACCGCACCACTGGGGAACTCCAGGGTAAAGTGGGTGGTGGAATCCACTTCGGTGAAGGCTTCGGGGTGGGTAATTTCATGTCGACCGGACACCGCTACCGGCTCCTCACCGGCGGCATAACGAGACCCATTAAGCGGGTAGACGCCCATATCGTACATGGCGCCACCGCCCATATCGGCACGCATCCGCCAGTTGTCCGGCGAGCGATTTTCGCCACCGGAGTATGCCGCCACCGCATCAATGCGCTCAATCGCCCCGTAGGGTTTGTCCTTGGCGAACTGCATCACCGTCTGGGTATTCGGCTCATGCTGCATCCGGTAGCCGATGCTCAGCTTCACGTTGTTTTTACGGCAGGCATCAATAATCTCCTGACACTCCGCCTCATCCATCGCCATCGGCTTCTCACACCACACATGCTTCCCCGCATTGGCGCCAATCACCGAAAACTTCTTATGCAGACTCGTGGGCGTCACCACATAAATCACATCAATATCCGGATTATCCGCGATGGTGTGCATGTTCTCGTAGTTGTACACATTGGCGTCCTTGATACCGTATTTTTCCTGCCATACCGGAATCTTCTCCGGGCTACCGGTGACAATCCCGCGCAGCTCACAGTGTTGGGTCAGTTGCAGTGCCGGCGCGAGCTGGTTGGTGCTGTAGCCACCGAGACCGACCAGGGCGACGCCCAATTTTCGAGAGGGGCTCCCCAGCAGGTGGGGGGACCAGCCGGACGAGAGCAGGGCGGTTGACGCGCCGAGGCCTTGTAGGAAGCGGCGGCGGTTGAAGTTGGGGTGGGGCATTGTGGGAACCTCCGGGTTGGGTTACGGCGGGTGCGGCCTTTGGCCTTACCCGCCCTACGCAAAGTAACGCAGAATGTGGCACGGAGGTTTGCGGTGGGGTATACCGTTTCAAAACCGTGGAGCGGGGGGACCCGCGATGCGAGCCCCGTGGACGACCCACATGGATGTGGGAAGTGTCCCGAAGCGCTGGGAGCGCGAAGGGACCGTATTCACGGCGTGTCTTGAAAGGGTTCACCTCGCAGCGACCCGGGCTTGAAGCAACAAAAATAGCTGGATACTAAAACGCTTTGTCTCAGCGGGACGTCATAATCATTCTGACCATAACCCAGTTTAGATCACTCTGGCCATGAATTTCGCCTCGGTGGGTTCGGGCGCGTACAATACGCCCTCAATCGACAGCGCGAGACTCACCATGCCCACCGAAAACGCCCCCGACAAACAGGCCGTCAAAGACTACCTGCTCGGACTCCAGGACCGCATCTGCGCCGAGCTGGAAACCGAAGACGGCGGTGCCCGATTCCTACAGGACGAATGGCAGCGCGAACAGGGCGGGGGTGGCCGCTCCCGGGTGCTGACCGAAGGCAACGCCATCGAAAAAGGCGGCGTCAACTTCTCCCACGTCTTTGGCGACCAGATGCCCGCCTCGGCGACCGCCCACCGGCCCGAACTGGCCGGGCGCTCCTTCGAAGCCATGGGTGTCTCCCTGGTCATCCACCCTAACAACCCTTACGCCCCCACCAGCCACGCCAACGTGCGCTTCTTCATCGCCGAAAAACCCGGCGCCGAACCCGTCTGGTGGTTTGGGGGCGGCTACGACCTGACCCCCTACTACGGCAGCGACGACGACTGCCGTCACTGGCACCGCACCGCCAAAGACGCCCTGGACCCCCACGGCGACAATCTCTATCCGTTTTTCAAGAAATGGTGCGATGACTACTTTTTCCTGAAACATCGCGACGAACCCCGGGGCGTTGGCGGCCTTTTCTTCGACGACTTCAACGAACTGGGCTTCGAGCGCAGCTTCGCGGTGATGCGCGCCGTGGGCGACAGCTACCTGCCCGCCTACCGCCCGATCCTCGCCCGGCGCAAGGACACCGAATACGGCGAACGCGAGCGCAACTTCCAGCTTTACCGGCGAGGGCGTTATGTCGAATTCAATTTGGTGTATGATCGCGGCACCCTCTTTGGTCTGCAGACTGGGGGGCGCACGGAGTCGATATTGATGTCTCTGCCGCCCCTGGTGCGCTGGGATTACGACTGGCAACCGGAGCCGGGCAGCGCCGAAGCGGCGCTCACTGAGCACTATCTGCAGGCCAGAGACTGGATCGAATAACAAGAGCTGGAAGGTTGTATGACAGACGCTTACGCCGTATTCGGCGATCCCATCGCCCAGAGTAAGTCCCCCTATATCCACCGTCAGTTTGCCGAGCAGACCGGGGAAGATATCGCCTACACCAAACAACAGGTGGCCGAAAAAGACTTCGAGCAGGCCGCCGATGCGTTTTTCGCCAGTGGCGGCAAAGGCCTGAACATCACTGCCCCGGACAAACTGGCCGCCTATGGTTATGCGGCCCGCCTGACACCGCGTGCCCGCCGCGCCGGTGCGGTGAACACCCTGGTAAAGCGAGCGGACGGTACCCTGCTGGGCGACACCACCGATGGGATCGGCATGGTAAACGACATGCACAACCTCGGCTGGGAGATTGCCGGCAAGCGGCTGCTGATCCTGGGTGCCGGGGGGGCGGTGCGCGGCGTACTTCAACCGCTGATGGAGCAGGAGCCCGGCTCACTGACCATCGCCAACCGCACCGTGCACAAGGCCGAGCAACTGGCCAAAGGGTTTGCCGACCTGGGCGTGATTGAACCGTTGGGGTACGAGGCCTTGAGCGGACGTCAGTTTGACCTGGTGATCAATGGCACCTCCGCCGGCTTCGGCGGCGAACTGCCGCCCCTGCCCGAGGAGCTGCTGGCCGAAGGTGCTGCCTGTTACGACATGATGTACGCCGCCGAACCGACACTGTTTCTGCAGTGGGCCGAAGCCCACGGCGCTGCCCGACTGACCGATGGCCTGGGCATGCTGGTGGGACAGGCGGCGGAGTCCTTCTATCTCTGGCGCCAGGTGCGCCCGGAAGTGGTCCCGGTGATTACCGCGCTGCGCCGGAGCCTGTCTGCCAAAAAAGGGGCGTAAGCCCTGTCGGCTTTGCTGTAAGATAAATAGCATTTATGGTCGGTAAGGCGCGTCGGCGCGTATATCCGGCTTTCCAACCACAGCGAGCAAGGTAATGAGCAGACTAGAGGGCGGCCGCAACCTGACCCATCAGGTGACCTACCAACTGGGCGCAGCCATTGTGCGCGGGGAGTACAGTGTCAATGATCCCCTGCCCACCGAGGCGGACTTGTGCGAGCAGTTTGATATCAGTCGCAGCGTAGTGCGTGAAGCGGTGAAAATGCTCACCGCCAAGGGGCTGATTTCTTCCCGGCCCCGCCAGGGCATTCGGGTGCAACCCAACCATCGCTGGAACATGTTTGATGAGGACGTTCTGGAGTGGACCCTGAGCAGCCGCCCCTCCCTGTCGCTGCTGCGCGAGTTCACTGAGCTGCGCATCGGCATCGAGCCCGAAGCGGCCATTCTCGCCGCCCGGAAGCAGAGCCGGGAGCGGATTGCCGATATCGAAAAAGCGCTCTTGCGCATGGAAGCCGCCGAGCGGGGCCATGATGACCCTCTGGAGGCGGACATTGCCTTCCACTCGGCCATTCTGCTGGCCAGCGAAAACCGCTTCTTCATCCAACTGCGCAATTTCATTCAGACCGCGCTGCGGGTCAGTATTGCCTCCACCAACCAGATGAAAGGCGTTACCGTGGCCAGCGAAGCCGACCACCGGACGGTGTACGAGGCGATTGCGCGCGGTGATGTGGAGGGCGCGGGCAAGGCCGCCGTAGCCTTGTTGGAGGAAGCGCTTCAACTGATCGACGCCGCGATTGCGGCTCGTCGCACCGAAACCGCCTGATTTTCATGGCTGCAGGAACCCCTCCCCATGTCTGATTCCGACACGCCGGGCAAGCCTCGGCGCAGCACACAGAGTTACGGCAAACTGGATAAGGATGGCTTTATCCACCGTTCCTGGATGAAAAATCAGGGGTTGCCGGATCATGTGTTCGACGGTCGGCCGGTGATTGGCATTTGCAACACCTGGTCGGAGCTCACCCCCTGCAATACGGGCCTGCGGGAACTGGCCGAGTACGTCAAACGGGGCGTCTGGGAAGCGGGCGGACTGCCGCTGGAGTTTCCCGCCATGAGCCTGGGGGAAACCCAGATGCGCCCGACCGCCATGCTGTTCCGCAACCTGCTGGCCATGGAAGTGGAAGAGTCCATTCGCGGCAACCCCATTGATGGGGTGGTGCTGCTCGGGGGCTGCGATAAAACCACCCCGGCCCAGATCATGGGCGCCGCCAGTGTCAATCTCCCGACCATGGTGGTGTCCTCCGGCCCCATGCTCAACGGCAAATTCCGCGGCCAGGACATTGGCTCGGGCACCGATGTCTGGAAGTACTCCGAGGCGGTACGCGCCGGGCTGATGAGCATTGATGATTTCATCGCCGCCGAAAGCGGCATGTCCCGCAGCCGGGGCGTATGCATGACCATGGGCACCGCCTCCACCGTGTCCAGCCTGACCGAGGCCATGGGGCTGAGCCTGCCCTTGAACGGTACGCTTCCCGCTGTGGATGCCCGCCGTCAGGCGCTGGCGCACCTTACCGGGCGGCGCATTGTCGAGCTGGTCAAGCAGGATGTCCGCCTCGCCGACATCCTGACCCGGGAAGCGCTGGAAAACGCGATTGTGGTCAATGCCGCCATTGGCGGGTCCACCAACGTGGTGGTGCATCTGCTGGCCATTGCCGGGCGGCTGGGGATCGAGCTGGCACTGGATGATTTCGACCGGCTCAGCCGGGACATTCCACTGCTGGTGGACCTGATGCCCTCGGGGCGTTTCCTGATGGAAGATTTCCACTACGCCGGTGGCCTGCCTGCCGTCATGGCGCGTATCAAGGACAGGTTGCACACAACCAACGTGACCGTCTCGGGTGCCGCTCTGGGGGACCAGATTGCTGACGCGCAATGTTACAATGACGACATCATTCGAAAGCTGGACAATCCGGTCAATCCGGATTCTGGCATCTGGGTGCTCAAGGGCAACCTGTGCCCCAAGGGGGCCATCATCAAGCCCAACGCGGCGACTCCCGCGCTGTTGGAACACACCGGGCGGGCTGTGGTGTTCGAGAGCATCGAGGACTACAAGGCGCGCATCGACGACCCGGATCTGGACGTGGACGAACACTCGGTACTGGTACTCAAGGGGTGTGGCCCCAAGGGCTACCCCGGCATGCCGGAAGTGGGCAATATGGCCCTACCGAAAAAACTGCTCGAAAAGGGCGTGCGGGACATGCTGCGTATCTCGGATGCGCGTATGAGCGGAACCGCGTTCGGCTCGGTGATTCTCCACGTTGCGCCCGAATCCAGTGCCGGCGGCCCCCTGGCGCTGGTGCGCAATGGCGATGAGATTGCATTCAGTGGCAAAAACCGTAGTCTATCGCTCAGGATCAGCGACGCCGAGCTGGCGCAACGGCTGGCCGAATGGCAGGATAGTCGGCCGGAGTCAGAATACACTCGCGGCTATGCCAAGTTATATATTGATACCGTGCTCCAGGCCGATCAGGGCGTCGATCTGGACTTTTTGAGGGGCGCCAGCGGCGACCAGGTGGACCGGGAATCGCATTAATGACTGAATACACCCGCTATGCCAGTCTTGCTCACCGCTCGGTATTCATTACCGGCGGGGCGACCGGAATAGGCGCTTGCCTGGTCGAGGCCTTTGCCGCCCAGGGCAGCAATGTCGCCTTCGTCGACCTCAATGAAGAGGCGGGGAATGAGCTGGCCGAGCGGGTGCGTGCCGGACACGACGCCCAGGTGGTATTCCGCCGCTGCGATGTCACCCGAATCGACGAGCTGCGCGCCGCCATTCGCGCCCTCGCGGATCAGTGTGGCGACTTCACCGTACTGGTGAACAACGTCGCCAATGATCAGCGCTACGACCCCCGTTATCTGTCTGAGCAGGCCTGGTACAACAGTCTGGCGGTCAACCTGCACCCGGCGTTTTTCGCCGCCCAGACGATTCAGCCCCTGATGGCCCGGCAGGGCGGCGGGGTGATCATCAACTTCAGTTCCATCAACGCCCTGTTCGGGCCGAGTAAGCTGCCCAGTTACAACACCGCCAAGGCGGCCCTGCTGGGGCTGACCAAGTCCCTGGCCCGGGATTTCGGCTCGGACAAGATCCGGGTGAACGCGATTGTGCCCGGCTGGGTGATCACCGAGCGCCAGCTCAACAAGTGGCTCACGCCGGAGGCGGAAGCCTGGTGGATGGATCAGGTGTGCCTGAAGGAGCGGATTCTGCCGGAAGATGTCGCCAACTTGACGCTGTTTCTCGCCTCGGACGACGCCCGGATGATCACCGGTCAGAAGTTCGTGATCGATGGTGGGCGGTTGTAGCTGAGTACGCGGCGGATNNGTAGGTCGGATTAGCGCGCAGCGCGTAATCCGACAAACCGCCCCCGAGGCGAGGGCGAAGTACCTAAGATCTACTTCTTGAGACCTTTACCCGTGGCCGCCCACATCAGGCCGCCATAGATATGCTCCAGAAACAACCGGTCTCCATAGGTGGCGGGAATATGCCCCAGCGCGGTGTAGAAGGCGCGGCCGCCGTCATACTCGTGGTACCAGGCCATGGGCCGGAAATCCATGTCCTGGCTCTCTTTCTCGCCCCACTTGGCATAGGGATCATAGCTATCGCCATCCACGGACAGGATGTAGTTCAGCGTATCAATGCGCTCGGTGCCGAACTCATAGAACTCATCGGTCCACCAGAACTTGTCGGGCATGCGCTCCAGACCCGGGAACTTGCGGTCCAGCACTTCCAGTTCAGCGGTCTGGTTGCGGGGGTGAATGTGGAAGGTGCGGCCCACCATCTTGGTGTACCAGTCCCAGTCGTATTCGGTGTCCGAGGCGCTGTGGATACCCACGAAGCCTTTGCCGGACTGGATGAAGCGCTCCATGGCTCCCTGCTGTTCTTCGTTCAGGATATTGCCGGTGGTGAGCAAAAACAGGACGACGTCGTATTGTTCCAGGTTCTCGTCGTTGATCAGCTTGGCATCTTCGTGCCAGTCAACGGCGAACTCGTGCTTTTCGGCCATTTTGCGAATGGCGGCCACGCCTTCATTCACGGATTTGTGATGAAACCCGTCGGTCTTGGTGAACATCAGGACTTTGAATTGCGGGATGGACTGGGCCTGGACGCTGGTAAAGGTAAACAGCAGACCGAGTACGCAGGCGGCGGTAAACAGATACTTCTTGAGCATTGCCGTGGATCTCCGGGTGTTGGGTTATAGTTAGTGTGACGCTATTGTGCCTTGGGTTGATGAGTATTGGAAGGTTTGGGTTATGGCGGATGTGGCTGGGCGTGGTTACGGCGGATGCGCCTTCGGCTTATCCGCCCTACGCGAGCTGCCGTGGTATCCGCCGTAAACACACCCAATTCCCACTTTTCCCCCTGAAATCCCTACATCGGCACTCGCAGTCGATGCGGATTATCCGCATAATAGCCGCTCGAAAAATTCCGGCGGAATCCGTGCATTCATCGGCAATACTCTTCGGCGTACCTCCCAATAGAACGCAGGGCGGCGAAGCGGGCGTAGGGGCGTCCACACCGCACCCGCCGGACAATAATCACATAATATGGAGTGCAACATGAGCTTGTCACCACTTGATATAACTACCTTTGCCGTTTACTGCGTGCTGCTGGTCGGCATTGCCTGGTGGGTTTCCCGGGAAAAAGCCGGCCACGAAAAAAACTCCACGGACTACTTTCTGGCGGGTAAATCCTTGCCTTGGTGGGCCATCGGCGCCTCGCTGATTGCGGCGAACATTTCCGCCGAGCAGATCATCGGTATGTCCGGCTCCGGCTTCGCCATCGGCCTGGGCATCGCCTCCTACGAGTGGATGGCAGCCATCACCCTGCTGATCATCGGTAAGTACTTCCTGCCGATCTTCCTGGAGAAAGGCATCAGCACCATGCCCCAGTTTCTGGAGCAGCGCTATGACAGCCGGGTGCGCACGGTCATGGCGATTTTCTGGCTTGCCCTCTATACCTTTGTGAACCTGACCTCCATTCTGTGGTTGGGTGCTCTGGCGATCAATGCTATCACCGGGCTGGACCTGGTCTATGGCCTGAGCTTCCTGGCGGTGTTCTCCATCGGTTACTCCATCTACGGTGGCCTCAAGGCGGTCGCGCTGACCGACATCATCCAGGTGGTGCTGCTGATCATCGGTGGCCTGATGGTGTCCTTCCTGGCGCTGGACCAGATCGCCGAAAATGCCGGCGGTTCCGGTGCTTTCCAGGGCTTCTCCATCATGCTGGCGGAGATTCCCGAGAAGTTCGACATGATTCTGGACCCGAGCAACGAGCACTACATCAGCCTGCCGGGCATTTCCGTGCTGGTCGGTGGCCTGTGGATCATGAACCTGTCTTACTGGGGCTTTAACCAGTACATCACCCAGCGCACCCTGGCTGCCAAGAGCCTGGCCGAAGCGCAGAAGGGCATCGCCTTTGCCGCCTACCTGAAAATCCTGATGCCACTGATTGTGGTGCTGCCCGGTATGGCCGCGGCCATGCTCAAGCCGGATCTGGCCCAGCCGGACCAGGCGTACCCGGAAATGATGAAGCTGGTACCGCAAGGCCTGCTCGGCATCACCTTCGCCGCCCTGGTGGCCGCGATTGCCTCGTCCCTGGGTTCCATGGTGAACAGTATTTCCACCATCTTCACGATGGACATCTACAGCAAGATGATCAACCAGAATGCCACCGAGCATAAAAAGGTCATTATTGGCCGCTCCGTCGCCTGCCTGGCGATGTTGATTGCCGTGATCATCGCCCGCCCGCTGCTGGGTAACTTCCCCCAGGCGTTCCAGTTTATTCAGGAATTCACCGGTTTCTTCACTCCGGGTATCGTCACGATCTTCCTGCTGGGCTTTTTCTGGAAGCGCGCAACCGCGACGTCAGCACTGGTCGCGGCCATTGCCTCGGTCGTGCTCTCCGCGCTGTTCTGGAAGTTCATGCCCGGCCTGCCGTTTATTGATCGGGTGGGTATCGTGTTTATTGCCTGTGTGGTGCTGGCCGTCGTGATTACCCTGATCAGCGGTGCCAAAGAGCAGAGCAATGCCATTCACCTGGACAACATCGATTTCAGCACCCGTACCAGCTTCAATGTGTTGAGCATCGGTGTGGTTCTGATCCTGGTCGCGCTGTACAGCGTCTGGTGGTAAATCGTGCGGCAGCCCGAGTGTGTTAAAAGCCTGCCAGTCGGGAATGTTCTGGGAGAAGGGGTGCTCTGGCACCCCGACCAGCAATCCCTCTGGTGGACCGATATCTTCGGTTGTCGTCTTTACCGCTATCACCCCGACTCGGACTCCCTGACCGAGTGGTCCACACCCGAACGGCTCACCGCCTTCGGGTTTGTGGCGCCTTCGCAAGCTATCTCACAAGCCCCCCAGACCCTGATCGCCAGCTTTGACAAGGGCTTTGCTCTGTACACGCCAGAAACCGGCGACTGTCACTGGTTGGCCCACCCCGAAGCGCACAAACCGGGCAATCGGTTCAACGATGGCAAGGTTGACCGGCAGGGCCGCTTCTGGGCCGGCACCATGGTGGAAGCCGGGGACCCGCTGGCGGATGAGGATGGCGCCGCGCTCTACTGCTGGACGGCTGACGGCGATGTGCAGCCGCATTTACGCGGCCTGGGCATCAGCAATGGTTTGTGCTGGAGCCCGGACAGTCGCACCGCTTATCTGTCTGATTCCGCCCGGGGGGTCTATTACGCCTATGACTTCGACGCCCACAGTGGCAGTTTCAGCAACCGACGGGTGTTTGCCCTGGCCCCTGAGGGCACTGGTCATGACGGCAGTTGTGTAGATGCCGAGGGCAATGTCTGGAATGCCCTGTTCGGTGGCGGCCAAGTGGTGTGTTACTCCCCCGAGGGCGAGGTGTTGTTGGAGCTGGAGGTTCCGGTCAGTCAGCCCACCTGTGTGGCTTTTGGTGGTCCGGATCTGTCCTGGTTGTGTATTACCACCGCGCGGGAAAATCTGTCCGAAGCGCAGTTGGCCCGAGAGCCCGAGGCGGGAAACCTGTTAATTTATCAGACCGATGTGAAGGGGTTGCCGGTGGATTTCTTTCGGGGGTAGGTTTGCGGGTACTTACGGCGGATGCGCCTTCGGCTTATCCGCCCTACGCGAACTGGCATGCTATCCGTAGGGCGGATAAG
>NZ_DFTP01000068.1:70103-80833 GCF_002381585.1 Marinimicrobium sp. UBA4209 | reverse complement strand
TGGCGGCGCAGCGCCGGTTTCTGGTTGCCCAAATCCGTACAGCACCGCCCACAAACCTGGTTCCAGTTCAAGCGTGGCTACACCCAGGAGATTCGCCTGCGTGGCCCCGCCGATGGCGAGCCGCTACAGCCCTTCGGCTGGATTGTGCACACCCACAAGGCCAAGAGCGGCTGGCTGGAGCGCAGCGCCCTGTTCCGCGTGCTGGCCTGGCCGTACCTGTTCAAAAACTACAGCGTGGGTGACCTGGCCGAATTCCTGGAAATCTATGGCATTCCGCTGCGCCTGGGTAAATACCCGAGCGGCGCCACCCAGAAAGAAAAGCTCACCTTGATGCGCGCGCTGGCCATGATTGGCCACAACGCCGCCGGCATTATTCCCCAGGGCATGGATATTGAATTCCAGAAAGCCGCCGACGGTGACCCGGGTGCGTTCCAGTTGATGATGGAGTGGTGCGACAAGGCCCAGAGCAAAGCCATTCTCGGCGGTACGCTCACCAGCCAGGCGGACGGTGCCAGCAGCACCAACGCCCTGGGCAATGTGCACAACGAAGTGCGCAAAGAGCTGACCGATTCGGATGCCAAACAGATCCAGAAAACCCTGACCCGCGACCTGGTGTGGCCCATTGCGGTGCTGAACGGACTGGCCACCGAAGCCGACCGTTGCCCCTGCTTTGTGTTCGATACCAGCGAGCGGGAAGACATGGCGCAGTTCGCCAAGAGTGTGCCCGCGCTGGTGAACCTCGGCTTCCGTGTGCCGCGCCAGTGGGCCCACGAGCGTGTGGGCATTCCCGAGCCGGAAGATGACGAGGATATTCTGCAGCCGGTAAAACGCCTGGGTGCCAACCCGCCGCAACCGCCAGCGATGGCCACCGCCGCACTGAACCGGCAGCGCGAAGAGCGCACCATGGCGGATGACCTGGACGATGAAATGCAAACGGTGACCGACGAATGGATCGACCGGATCCGCGCCCTGGTGAACGACGCCGAGAGTCTGGATCAGGTGCGCGATGGCCTGCTGGCGCTGCTGCCGGAGATGGACATTGAGCGCTATGCCGATTTGATGGCAGAGGCACTGCGGGTGGCGGAGCTGACTGGGCGGGACGACATTATGGAGGAGGCCAACGGTGGCGCTGCGCGCACTTAATCTGCCGTTTCGCGAGCAGGCGGAGTTTCTGCGGCGCAAACTGAACATGACCACCGAGGCGTGGACGGATGTGTACGCCGCCGAGCACGACTACGCCTTTATGGTGGCCGGCGCCAACCGCAATGACCTGGTGGCGGATTTTCGCCAGGCGGTGGAGCGAGCCATCAACGATGGTGAAACGCTCGAGCAGTTCCGATCGCGTTTTGATGACATCGTAGCCCGCCACGGCTGGAGCTATAACGGCGGGCGCAACTGGCGCAGCCGCGTGATCTACGAGACCAACCTGAACACCACCTACATGGCAGGCCGCTACGAGCAGCTGATGGAGGTGCGCGAGCGCCGCCCCTATTGGCAGTACATTCACAGCGGCTCCGAAAATCCACGCCTGCAACACCAGGCGTGGGATGGAATGATTCTGCGCTGGGACGATCCCTGGTGGCGCACGAACATGCCCACCAATGGGTGGGGTTGCGGATGCCGTGTGCGGGCGCTGGGCGAGCGTGACCTGCAGCGCATGGGCCGCGACGGACCGGACGAAGCACCCGCGCTGAACTGGGAGGAGCGTGAGATTGGCCAGCGCAGCCCCGGTGGACCGCGCACCGTGCGCGTCCCCGAAGGGGTGGATCCGGGTTTCGAGTATCAGCCCGGCCGTTCGCGCCTGAACGGATTTATGCCGCCGCACGGCGGTGGCGGTGGTGGCCGCCCATCACCGGGCGGCGGCCCACTGGAAACCATGCCCGAACCGCGCACCCTCAATACCCAGTCGCTATTGCCGACCGACCGTGATACGGCGTTCTACGCCGGTGAATTCCTGCGCCGCTTCAATGCCGAAGACCGCCCCCAGATTGTTCGCGATCGCGCAGGCGATCACCTGGTGATCGGCAGCCACCTGCTGCGTGACCGCGACAGCCAGAGCATGACCCAACCGCTACCGCAACGCCCGGAGCTCACCGGAGCCCTGGCGGAAACCGTTCGGGCCCCGGATGAAATCTGGACCCGGCTGGAATGGTTTTCCGATATTGAAAAGGCGGTGGTGCGTCGACGGTTTGTTTCTCGCTTCGTACTGCCGGGCAACAACGAGCCCGTGCCTGTATGGTTCGACTGGGGCAGCAACGGCTGGGAAGCGGGCGCGGGTGATGACCTGATGCGCAGTCGCGTCGGTGAGCGCGTGTACGAGCGGAGGATTGGCTGATGGCTGACGGTGTACGCCTGGAGTTGGACAGCGACGCTGCGCTTGATGCCCTGCGTCGTGCGCTCGAAGTCACGACCAACCCACGCCCGATGTTGGCCAGCATTGGTGAGGGGTTGCTGGCCAGCACCGAAGATCGATTCCGGGATGAGCGTGCGCCGGACGGAACACCCTGGGCACCGCTGTCGCCATCCTACCGCCGAGTCAAACGCAAAAACGCCAACCGCATTCTATGGCTGGAAGGTCGGCTCGGTGGCTTTCTGCGTTACCAATTGGAGAGCGCCGCTGTGCTCGTCGGTTCTGACCAGGCGACGGCGGTGTGGCATCAGTTCGGTACCCGGCCATACACCATCACACCCAAATCCGGTAAAGCACTTTCGTGGCCGGGCGGACCTGGGCCGCGCAAAAAAGTGAGCCACCCCGGGTTACCCGCTCGCCCGTTTTTGGGGGTCAGCTCCGACGACGAAGAAATGATTGTCGAAGAGGCGATGGAAACCCTCCGCCAGGCGCTTTCCTGAGTAAAATAAAAACCCCGCCTGTAACGCCCTGTGTTGCGTTCTGAGTGCAGGCTATCCACTCGCTCGAATTTCCCGATGCAGGGCGTTTATAAATCCTCCCAGAAGCCACTCACGGCATCATTCCCCTGACTGACCCGGCACGAATGTAAAACCCCACCGATTTATATTTTTGCGCGCGCAAAAAGACTTCACCGGCCCCGCGCTTTAGTCTCTGGATAACGGCTTAACCAACACGCCACTAACCGAGAGACGCTATGCACCGCAAGATTCTGCCAATTGCCATTTGCTCCGCCACTCGCGCTGCCACCATTGCGTTGGCCGCATGCGCGTTTGAAGTGGCCGTGGGTGATGACGGACTGGCCACCGTGCAAGTGTTCCCCGCCGGAAAGTTCTACCCCGCCGATGGTCGCCCCATGACCACCGACGGCTGGACCATCAACCAGGCGCAAGCGGCCAAAGTGATAGAGCGTTTCCGCCAGCGCAAAACCCCGATGGTGATCGACTACGAACACCAGACCCTGCGCGCGGAAGACAACGGCCAACCTGCTCCGGCGGCGGCCTGGTTCAAAGAGTTGGAATGGCGCGAAGGCGAAGGCCTGTTCGCCACCATTGAGTTGACGGCCCGAGCCCGCGAGGCCGTGAACAATAAAGAGTATCTGTTTTTTTCACCGGTGCACCGCTACCACCCCAAAACCGGCGAGGTGATGGAGCTGGTAATGGGTGCGCTGACCAATAACCCCGCTATAGACGGCATGGAGGAATTATCCCTCCGTGCCGCCGCCACGTTCGGGGCAACCCTGGAGGATGAGACCGTGGACCTGCTGCAAAAACTACTGGCAAAGCTCGACCTGGATAAGAACACCACCGAGGAGCAGGCGTTGGCCGCTCTGAGTAAGCGCCTGGACGCTGACCCGCTCGTGGGTGTGAAAAAAGCCCTGGGCGAGAAAGACGACGCCGACGCCGCCACCGTGGTGGCCGCCTGCACCGCACTGAAAGCCAAAGCCGAACAGGGCGAGCCGGACCCGACCCAGTATGTGCCGGTGAGTGCGCTCAACAGCCTGAAGAGTGAAGTGGCCTCACTGAGCCAGCAGCTCAAGGGCCAGCAAGACCAGCAGCTCGAAAGCCTGATTGACGAAGCGCTTGAAGACGGCCGCTTGGTGAAGGGCATGGAAGACTGGGCGCGCGACCTGGGCAAGAAAGACATGGCCGCGCTGAATAAGTACCTGGAAACCAGCCAGCCCATTGCCGCCCTGCGCGGATCGCAAACCCGGGGCGAATCACCGGTGGATGAGGGCACCGGCCTCACCGAGGACGAACTGGCGGTGTGCAGCCGCATGGGCGTGAAGCCCGAAGATTTCAAGAAGTACAAAACCGACGGGACCGGCGCGGCGGCTTAACGGCCCCGCACCCGGTTGTGCTTTAACCCGAACCCTTAACGTAATTCAGGAGACGCCATCATGCCTCTGACCAATGACCGACTGATCAAGCGCCGTGACGGCGTCCAGTACAACGACCCGGTGGCTGCGGACACCGTCATCTATACCGGGGCGCTGGCTTGCCTGGACGCGAGCGGCAACGCCGTACCGGGCGCCACCGCCACCGACCTGACCGCTCGCGGTGTGTGTGAGGAGCGGGCGGACAACACCGGCGGCGCGGCAGGCGATATCTCAGCGCCCATTCGTGCCGGTGTGTTCAACTTCAAGAACAGTGCCGGTGCCGACGAAATCACCCGCGCCAACATCGGCAGCGATGCCTTCATTGTTGACGACGAAACCGTGGCACTGACCGACGGCACCAGCACCCGCTCCATCGCGGGCGAGATTGTGGACCTGGACGACGCCGGCGTGTGGGTGCGCGTCGGCGCATAACCGGCCCTTACGAACCGCGCAACACCGTTGCGCATAGCGAACAACCCGAACGGGAGCAGCAGACATGATTGTGAATCGCCAGAACCTGAGCATGGCCTACACCGGCTTTAAGGCCACCTTCCAGAACGCCTTTGATGGCGCTCCGGTGAACTACACCCAGATCACCACTGAGGTGCCCTCGGCCACCAGCTCAGAAGAGTATGCCTGGCTGGGCCAGACCACGCGCTTCCGCGAGTGGATCGGTGACCGCGTGATCCAGGCCATCAAGCAGCACGGCTACACCATCAAGAACAAGACCTGGGAAAACACCGTGGGTGTGCCCCGCGAGGCGTTCGAGGATGACCAGTACGGGATTTACACCCCGTTGATGGCGCAGCTCGGGCAGGACTCTCGCGAGCATCCGGACGAGTTGGTGTTTGCCCTGATGAAGCAAGGTGAGACCGAAGAGTGCTACGACGGCCAGCCCTTCTTCGATACCGACCACCCCGTGCTTGCTGCGGACGGAAGCGAAACCAGCGTGAGCAACCTCACCGATGGTGCAGAGACCGAGTGGTACCTGCTGGACACCTCGCGGGCCATTCGCCCCTTCATTTACCAGAACCGGAAGCCGTACAACTTCGTGATGAAGGACTCCGAGCAGGATGACAACGTGTTCCTGAAGAAAGAGTTCCTTTATGGCGTGGACGGCCGCAGTAACGTCGGCTTTGGTTTGTGGCAGCTGGCGCACAAGGCGAAGGTGGCGCTGACCGCTGACAACTTCAACAGCGTGTACGCCGCCATGAAGAGCATGAAAGGCGACAACGGCCGCCCGCTGAACATTCGACCCAACCTGCTGGTGGTGCCGCCCTCGCTGCGCGCCCAGGCACTGGAAGTGGTGAAGGCCGAGCGTGCCGCCAACGGCGCCACCAACATCAACCGCGACGTGGTGGATGTACTGGACACCAGCTGGTTGGCGTAAGCGAATAATCCACGCCGAGTAGGAAATCGGTCAGAAGCCGGGCGAAAAGGATTTGCCCTATCTCTTTAACGACTTTTATAGGAGGCCCCATGGCTGCCCGTAAAAACAACCCGAACGCCCAGGCGAAGGCCGGGACCGCCCAGGCGGCGAAGACCACCGCCGACGCGGAAAAGAAGGCTGCCCAGAGCGCCGAGCAAAAACCGGCCGGAAGCGAGCAGGCTGCCACCGATAAGGAACAGCAGGCTTCGGACCAAGGTGATACCACCACGATCCAACAGGTGCCCGCCACAGACGCCGAGCAGAAAGCCGCCGAAAAAGCGGCTGAGAATGGTGAGCCCACACCGGTGTTGATGATCCGCTCCACCCGCAAAGGTGGGCACCGTCGTGCCGGCATGCGCTGGACCCGCGAACCCATCGGCATTGAAGTGGCCGCGTTGACTGACGCCCAGCGCAAGCAATTGGAGCGCGACCCGAACCTGGTGGTGGAAGAAGCCGAGGTGGACCTCTAAGCCATGGACTACATCACCACCGAACAATTGGCGGAGCTGCCTGGGGCGCGTGAGCTGGCCCAGGTGGCGAGCCCTGCGCATCGCCCGGTGGTGGATTTCGAGCTTATGGAGGCGAGCCTGCGCAATGAGGATCGCACCGCCTGGGAGCCCGAAGAGATTGCCGATGCCGACGATGCCCTGGAGCGCATCACCGGTGCGGTGGAACAGGCCGAGAGCCTGATCAACGGCTTTTTGGCCCAGCGGCGTTACACCCTGCCGCTGAACCCGGTGCCCGGTTTGGTGACCGGCTGGACGCGGGACATCGCCCGCTACTACCTGCACAAAGACCGTATCAGCAGTGAGGGCACCGACCCGATCGTGCGCGCCTACAACGACGCCATGAAACTCCTGAGCCTGATCGAGCAGGGCAAGTTCAGCCTGGGCGCCGATGACCAGGTATTGAATTCGCCGGACTTTTTGGACGTGCGCTTTGACAGCGACCCCAAAGTGTTCAGCCGTGACCAGTTGAAGGGCTTTCGATGAGTTCCGCCCCTTTTGATACGGCCCCGGTAATTGCCCGGGTGCGTGAGCAGGTGACCGCCCTGCGCGCAGTAGAAGGTGCCGCCAGCTTTGCGGCGGTGCAGAACCTGAGAGATTTTGTAGTACCCGGCGCCTATGTGGTGCTGACCCGCGAACGACCGGACAACCAGGAGCCGCGCGGCGGACGCCAGCGAGCCATTGTGACCCTGGGTGTGGTGGTGGCCGTGCGCAACTACCGGGATGTGACCGGGGGCGAACTGAAAGACGCCCTGAACCCGATTTTGAATGGCGTGCGCAATGCGCTGATTGGCTGGACCCCACCCGAGCAAGGGGCGCGCCCCATGAAGTGGGCCGGGGGCGATGTGATCGACTACGACGACAACACCCTGCTGTGGGGTGATGTGTTCCAAACCCAACACTTTATAGGAGCGGCCTGATGACCACCCAAAAGAAAGCCACCGCAAAACCCGTTGAGCGCGAGGAAGTGACCCTGATCGACCGGCACACCCATGGCGGTGAGCCCAAGAAAAAGGGCGACAAGATCCGCGTGACGCCGCGCCAGAAGCAATGGCTGATTGACCGTAAAAAGGTGGCCGGGCCCGCCGACTGATCGGCCCACCACCGAAACCGAACGACACTTAGAGCAAGCACCGACACGAGGGCGACGCCATGTTATTTTCATTCCAGGGCAAGATTTGGCTGGCCACCCGCACCAGCGCTGGCAAGTTTGAGAAGCAGGTGTGGGTGGGCAACGCGCCCACTTTGCAGCTGCAAATGAGCACCGAAAACGCCACCATGATGGAAAGCTACAGCGGTAACCGCAACCAGATTGGTGATCTGGACCTGGGCAAAACTGCCACGGTCAATATGACCCTGACCGATTGGACACCGGAGAACCTGGCGCTGGGCTTTTACGGCGAACAGGTCGATCTGCCCACCGACACCGTGACGGACGAAGCGCTGCCGACCAGCATTGTGGCCGGTGAAGTAATTCGCCTGGATAACAACTTCGTCAGCGACGTGGTGCTGGAGGCCAATGCCGTACCGCTGGTGGAAGGGACCGACTACCGCATCGAAAGTGCGGCCGCTGGCCTGATCGAGTTCCTGGCGGATCAGGCCGACCCGGTAACCGCGGATTATTCGGCAGCCGCTGCCAACGCCGTAACTATGTTCACCACCCGCCCGCAGGAGCGCTGGTTGCTACTCGATGGCATCAACACCGACAACAACGAGCCGGTGGTGTTGGAGCTGTACCGGGTGAAGTTCCGCCCCTTTGGTGACACCAACTTGATCACCAACGAATATGGTGAGCTCCCCCTGGAAGGCTCCGCGCTGTTTGATCAGCTGAACGCCGCCAACAGCAACCTCGGTGGCTTTGGTCGCACCCTGCAGCAGGCCGATGCGTAATGGCCAAGCGAGTGGATAAAAAGCCCGCCCAGGACTCCGCCCCCGACGGGGCGGACGACCTGGCCATTCTGCACCCCGAGCACACCCTGACCGTGGGCGGTGAGAAGGTCACCGTGCGCGAATACGGCTTTGTGGAAGGACTGCGCCTGCGCCCCAAATACCAGCCGCTGCTGGATGCGCTGTACGACATTATGGTGGGTGAGCGTGCGCCGGAGCTGGATGCGGTAGAGGCCGTGCTGGCCGAGCAGCTCGACACCACGCTGGACCTGATTGCCGTGGCCGCCGATGTGGACCGTTCCTTTATTGAAGATCTGAGCAACGAGGATGGCCAGCGCCTGATGGATGCCTGGTGGGCAGTGAACAGCCCCTTTTTTTTGCGCAGCGTATTCAAACGCGCCGCCCAGGAAAGAGCGCTAAGCCGGCACGCTGGAGCGACATCTACCACTGCCTCATCGAGCACGGGCACGACCCGGACCGAATCGGGCAATACACCCAGCGGCAAATCCTCCTCTACTACGCAGCCGCCAGTCGCGCCCAAAACCGGAAACGAAGCGACGCCATCCGAGCGGTGAATCTCGGCTTTAACGGTGGCAAGAAAGTCAACGAAGCCCTCAAAGAACTGGAAAAATACAGCTAGCCCCCGCGTTACTCTCCTCGGCTCTGGTTGAGCCCTTTAGCCCGGCATGTCCGGGCTTTCTTTTGCGTGCGCAAAATTACAACTGACCCCCGCGCGCGCGATACTGCCTTGGCAATACACCCCTGACGAGACCGCCATGGCTGACCTGAACCTCGCACTGCGCGTACGCGCCGACCTGAACAACGCCCAGCGCAACCTGCAGCGCCTGGAGCGTGAGCTGGACGATACCGGTAAAGCGGCGAACCGTGCCGGCACGGGCATGGACCGGATGGGTCGTGGTGTTGGTCGCTTGCGTACCCTGCTGGCCACCCTCGGCGGTGGCTTGCTGGTGCGCCAGATTGTGCGCTCGGCGGATGCCGTGACCAACCTGCGCAGCCAGTTAAGGTTGGTCACCGACAGCCAGGAAGAGCTTAACGAAGTGTTTGATGCGACCTACGCGCTGGCGCAGGACACGCGACAGGAGCTCGGCTCCACTGTAAACCTATACGCTCGCCTGGCCCGCTCCACCGATCAACTGGAGCTCAGCAACCAGGATCTGCTCACCGTCACCCGCGCCATTAACCAGTCCTTCATCGTCAGTGGCGCCGGCGCTCAAGAAGCGGCGGCGGCGACCCTTCAGCTTTCCCAGGGCATGGCCAGCGGCACGTTGCGCGGTGAGGAACTGAATTCCGTTCTGGAAAACAGCCCCAGGTTGGCCCGCGCCATTGCCGATGGACTGGGTGTGACGATTGGAGAGCTTCGCGCCCTTGGCGAGCAGGGGCGCCTGACTACCGAGGTTGTCACGCAGGCATTACTGAGGACTGCCGACACCATTGATGCGGAATTCCAGCGTATGCCGCGTACCGTTGGTCAGGCACTTCAGCAGCTGCGTAATGATCTACTCGTGACCTTCGGAGAAGCCGATACCGGTCCACTGGTGGAGGGCATTGATGAGCTGCGGGATATCGTCACCGACCCGGAGTTTCAACGGAGCGTTATCACGCTTGCCAACGGCTTTCTAAAGCTGGTGGGGCAGGCTGGCGAGCTGGTTGAGGCGTTGGAGTTTCTGAGCCAGTGGAGTGGTCTTGCCTCTCCTGACGAAACCAACCTAAGAGACCTGCGCCAGCTCGAAAGCTCTATTCTTGACGCACTGAACAGTGGCCCATTGAGCCGCATCAAGTTCTTCGGACCTGGTGGGGTGGTTGAGTATTACGACGAAGCCGAGCTCCGTCAGGAGCTTGCGGATGTTCAGTCCCGCATCCAGCGAGCGATGGATGTGCAGAACATCAGCCGCACTATCGACAACCCCATAGCAAACGCGACCGGCGCTCTCGGGCAGCAACTCAATGCAGACCGGAACAGCCGGCCTATTCAGCTTGGAGACGGCGGCGACTCAGAAAGCGAGGCTGAAAAGGCCGCAAAAGATCGAGAGAAGTTCGTCGCCCAACTCGAACGCGAAGCGGACCTGTTCGAAGCCACCGCCGAAGCCACCCGCCGCTATGAAATCGAGCAGATGAAACTCTCCGGCACTTTGCTGGAGCGAGCTAATGCAGCGGACGAAGCCCTACGCAAACAGGAAGCGCTGAAGCAGCAGGCCGAGGATGATGCGGAGATTGCCTCACTCCAGGTGCGCCTGCTGCGCGCCCAGGGCAACGAAGCGGCCGCTGCGGAGGCCGAGCTGGAGCAACGCTACGGCGCACTGCTGGAACGGCTGGAAACCCGGGGTGACGAGAGCGGTGCCCGCACCGTGCGCAACCTGATGGACCTGGAGCTGCTGCGCTCGCGCTTGAGCGAAGCGGAAGCCGCCATCGACGACACCCTGGGCCGCATGGCCCGCGAGGAGCAGAGCATTGAGGTGCAGCGCTCCACCGGTGCCATCAGTGAGGTGGAGGCACGCGAGCGACTGCTGGAGCTGCACCGGGAGACGGCCAATGTGCTTGAAGAGCAGCGCCCGCTGCTCGAAGAGCTGGCGCAACAACCGGGCCAAGTGGGTGAAGCCGCCC
>NZ_DFTP01000068.1:62950-70072 GCF_002381585.1 Marinimicrobium sp. UBA4209 | reverse complement strand
TGCACTACAGATGGTGGACAACCAGGTCAAGGAGCTGCGATCCAGTACCAGTGAGCTTCAGCGCACGCTGGAGCAGGGTTTGGAGTCTGGGCTTTCCTCTGCTATCAAAGGCTTGGCTGACGGCACCATGAACCTGCGTGATGCCATCAGCCAACTGGGCCAGAGCGTGGCCAATGCGCTTGCCGACATGGCTGCCAAAGGTTTGGCTGAGAACATTACTGGCAGTCTATTTGGTGGTGGTATCGGCGCCCTGTTCGCCGCCAGTGGTGGCCAGGTGCGCGGCCCCGGTACCGGCACCAGCGACAGCATCCCCGCCATGCTCAGCGATAAGGAATACGTGACCCGCGCGGCCGTCACCACCCAGCCCGGCGCGCTCGACTTCCTGCAAGACTTCAACAAGCGCGGCATGGCCGCCCTGGACGATTGGAACCCGGCCCGCCACAACACCGGTGGCCTGGCCGGTGTGCCTGCGCCGGAGATGGGTGCGCCGAGCCTGGGCAAAGCCAGCCTGGACGAGCCGTCAAAGGCGTTCAGCGCCCAGGTAGCCAACAACATCAACCTGAACTACATCGACGACCCGGACCGCATTGCCAGCTATATGCGCGGCCGCGCCGGCGAAGAGGCGATCACCGTAATGATCAGCCGCAACCCCCAAAAATTCCGCCAACTGCTGAAGGTGTAACGATGCCGTACGAGATTGGTTTTGTAGAGAACGTGGGCACGCTGGCCCACTACATGATGCTGGACAAGATCCGCAGCTTTGCCCTGGCCAGCGGCTTCTGGCAGGTGCTGCGCTATGACGACACGATCGACAACCGCGAGCTGATTTTGAAGGGCGAGGGCTATAGCGGCACCGAGGAGATCTTCGTGGGCTTCCGGTGCTACCAGAACGCCAGCGCCGATGTGTACAACATGACGGTGGCGGGCTTCACCGGCTACGTGGCCGGCAACAGCTTTGCAAGCCAGCCCGGCGCGATCCTCTTGGGCCTACCGGCGCACAACAACCGGATCGACTACTGGTTGACGGTGAACCCGCAGCGCATTGCCCTGGCGATGAAGGTGGGCACGCCGGTGTATGAGAGCGCCTACGCGGGTAAATTCCTGCCTTATGCCACGCCGAGCCAGTACCCCTATCCGGTGTTTGTGGGCGGCATGCTCACCAATGAGAGTGAAACCCGTTTTAGTGATTCGAGCCACTCGATGTACGCAAAAGGCAATCGGGACAACTGCCGGATGCGCTTTAACGATGGCACCTGGCGAGTGCCCGACACGTGGCCGTGGGTGGATAACCAGTTGACCAGCAGCGAGAACGTTCGGGATACCGATGGAAACTACCCTTTGCTCCCGGTGATGCTGAACGATAGTCAGGGCATTTACGGCGAGTTGGATGGCATTTTTCATATCAGCGGCTTCAACAATGCGGTCGAGAACACGCTGACGGTTGGCGGTGATGACTACGTCGTGATTCAGGATGTGAGCCGCACCGGATTTGCTGACTACTACGCCCTGCGCCTGGACCCCAACGTTTAATAGGAGCTTTATATGCCGCACTACAGTGCCACGGTAAATAGCTGGAGCGAGATCCGGTCCGAAATCATCAACGCCTGTGTGCTCAATGGCTGGACGCAGAATGGCAACGTGCTGACCAAGAGCGATTTGGCGGCGGAGCTGACGGTGGTTACCAGCGAGGACGCGGATGGACAATACAGTGAAGGGTTGCACATTCACGGCGGAACCGGCTATAGCGGCGGCCTGCTGGAGCCCTCGGGTATCCAGCCGCGTATGGGGCCGCCATCCACCAACGTTACGGCTCCGACGTGGCCGATGGATCTGGATATCCATCTGTTCACCGACCCTGATGAAGTTTTTGCCCTTGTAAAATTCTCGGTTGACTACCACTTTTGGCTGGCCTTCGGTCGTTCATCTATTTCGGTGCCTGGTACCGGCATGTGGATAGCCGCGAATGCGAACCGCTTGGCCACGTCGTCGAACAATGGCGGCGTTTACATCACGCCTTCAGGCGGAGCGTCCGGCACAGCCAACCAGTCCACAACCGGAATTTTCTGGAAACCCTACGGACTATACGACTACCGAACCGAACACACGGTGCACGTCGACCTGCCGGATGTACCCGGATGGCTGGCTCCCAACACCAGTTATTCGGGCAACGGCAATGGTGCGATTTCAGAAACCCATAACGTCCTGGTGCAGATCAGCCCCAACAGCTGGAACAGCGAGTCCGTCCTGATTCCCATCCAGCTCTTTGTCCGTCGCAACGAAGACAAGCGCAGCCTGGTAGTGGACCTGCAGAACGCTCGCACTCTGCGCGTAGATAACTACGACCCGGGCCAGATCATCACGCTGGGTGATGACCAATGGCGCATCTACCCGTTCTACCGCAAGAACGCCGATCAGCGCGACGGCACCACATCGTCCGGCGGTGATCACTCCGGCACCATGGGCTGGGCCATCCGCTACGACCCGGAGCCGTAACCGATGGCCGTGCTCGATGGGTTCTACGCTTCATCTCCCACTGGTGGCATCGATAACCCAAACCTGGGCGATGCCACCATGGGCTTCTCCCTGGACTGGTGGCCACCTTACGCCAGCCTGGTGGCCAACGCCGACATCACCGCCGTGGCATCCAACCTGCCGGTAAGCGCCAATCCGAGCGCCCGCACCGGCTTCGGTGTGAACAGCTACCGAGGCGACTTCTATAACCGCATCCACATCAACCCGCAGCGTATTGACCTGGGCAACGTCGTTTCCGAGCAGGTAACAGCGGTGCGGGTGTTCAATGCGTTTTTCGGGCCGCGTCAGCTGAATGAAATCACCGGCGTGGATGAGGGCATCAACATTCAGGGGCCGGACGTTCCGCCCTACAGCTACCCGGCGCTGACCGAGGACGAGTGGTTTATTGCCGTGCAGCCGGAAGGCCCCGCCACCGTGAGCGCCACCATCGGCTGGGTGTTTGATGTGCAGACCGTCGCGGTACCGGTGACCGGTACCCGGGTGATCGGCTGGCCCTTCGCCGTGGACTGGAGCGAGCCGGTGGTAGAAACCCTGGCCTGGGCCACCGATGTGTTGCGCAGCCCCACCGGTACCGAACAGCGCCGCGCCCTGCGCCTGGCGCCACGGCGTGGACTGAGTGCCGTGTACAAACTCCAGGGCCGTGAACGCCAGTTGCTGGAGCACACCCTGGTTGGCTGGGGCTCACGCAGCTTTGCGGTACCCATCGCCCCGGACGTGCAGTGGCTGGCCACCGAACTGGACGCCGGCGTCAGCCGCGTGCCTTGCGACACCGCCGGATACGACTTTGAGGTGGGCGGCCTGGTGATGCTGTACATCGATGCCTTCACCTGGGAAGTGGCGCAGATTGATGTGATCGACGCGACCGGCCTGGACACCGCCCGCCCGCTGCAAAACGCCTGGCGTCGCGGTACCAAGATTTACCCGGTGCGCAGCGCCCACCTGGTGCAACAACCCGAGCTGCTCCGCTACCACGATCAGGCCAGTGAATTTGAGGTGAGCTGGACGCTGCTGGATGTGTGCGATTGGCCCGCCGAAATGCCCGCCGCCGAGTACCAGGGCTATCCGGTCCTCGAGCAGCACCCGGAGGAGAGCACCAACCTGACCCACGGCTTTGCACGCCTGCTCCTGGAGCTGGACAACGGCAGCAACGCGCCGCGCCGAATGGACACCGCCGACCGGGGCTTTGATCTGCGCGAGCACCGCTGGCTGGTCGAGGGCGTGGAAGAGAAAGACCAACTGCGCCGCCTGTTATACGCCCTGCGCGGCCGTCAGGTACCGCTGTGGGTACCGACATTCGCCAGCGACCTGACCATCAATGCGATCGTCACCGAAAGCGCCACAACATTGAGCGTGGACAACGTGGGCTACGCCCGCTTTGTGAACGGCCGGCCGGAGCGATCGCACATCCGCATCCAGCTGCTCGACGGCACCGTCTGGTACCGGGAAATCACCGGCGCCGCCGAGCAGGACGATGACACCGAACAGGTTCAGATCGACAGCTCCCTGGGCCAGCAGATCGCGCCGAACCAGGTGCGGATGATTTCCTACCTGGTGTTGTGTCGGCTCGACGATGACGGCGTGGAGATTGAACACGAAACCAACACCATTGCCCGCTGCGGCCTGGTGTTTCGCGGGGTGAACGATGACGTTTGATGCACGGGAAACCAGCCTGGCCGATGGCCAGCCCATTCGCCTGTATCTGTTTGAGCGCGGGCAGGACCGCTGGGCCTACTGCACGGCCGATCGGGACATCGAGCACGCTGGTGTGCTGTACGTGAGCACGAGCATTACCGACAACGGCACCCGCCAGACCGGCGACATCGAGGCCGATGCGTTCGAGATCATCGGCCCGCACGACCTGGGCGTGGCGCAGTTGTACCGGGGCATGATCGTCAGCCGCGAAATCACCCTCACTGTGCGGGATGTGCACTACCAGGACGAAGAACCCCTGGTCAGTTGGGTGGGCCGGATCCACGGCGTGGAGTGGACGGCTGAGGACCGCTGCAAGATCACCTGCCAATCCATGCAGGCGGCCATGGCGCAACCGGGCCTGCGTTTGAGCTGGAGCCGCAACTGCCCCTATGCGCTGTATGGCCGGGGCTGCGGTGTGGACAAAACCCAGTTTGAGGTGCCGGGCACCATTGCCGGCCTGAACGGACTGAGCATTGAAGTGGCCGCGCTGAACGGCTTTGCGGATGACTACTTTACCGGCGGCTTTATTGAGTGGCCCGTGGGTGATGCCGAGGTGGAGCGGCGCACGATCGAAAGCCATACCGGCACCACGGCCGTGATGTTTGGCGGCACGGCCGGGCTGGTTCAGGGGCAGGCCGTGACCGCTTACCCGGGCTGCCCGCGCACCATTGAGGTGTGCGATAGCCGCTTTAACAACGCCGCGAACTATGGCGGTGTGCCGCACCTGCCGGGCCGCAGCCCGTTCGACGGCAACCCCATCTTTTAGGAGGCAACCATGGTCTGGAATTTTGTACTGCAACTGGTGGTGGCCTACGCAATCAGCTACGTCACCACGCCCAAACCGGAGAAGCCAAAACCGGCCTCGCTCAGTGATTTTGATTTCCCGGTACCGGATGAAGGCACCCCCCAGTGTGTGATTTTTGGCGATGTGTGGGTGACCGACTGGATGGTGCTGGGCCTGGGCAACTTCCGCACCCGGCCCATCAAGAGCGGGGGCAAGAAGTGATGGCGGATGTGATGGTGCGCCTGGAGCACTTGCGCTCGGTACCGGGCTTGTCCGGCAAGCCGGGTTATTGCAGCGGTGGGGCCCGGCGCTGGTTTAACGCTCGCGGCATCAGCTGGCGCACCTTTGTGCGCGAGGGTATCCCGGCCAGCCAACTGCGCGCCACCGGCGATGGCCTGGCGCTGCGCCTGGTGGAGCACGCCGAAATGATGGAGGCCAAACGTGGGCGGTAGCAGCAAGCAGACCATTGGTTACGACTATTTGATGGGCATTCACATGGGTGTGTGCCGTGGGCCCGTGGATGCGCTGGTGGAAATCAAAGTGGCCGATCGCACTGCCTGGACGGGCAACGTGACGGGCAACCAGACGGTGCAGATCAACGCCCGCGAGCTGTTCGGTGGCGACAGTGCCGAAGGCGGTGTGGAAGGCCCACTGGAAGTGATGATGGGCGAGCCGACCCAACCGGTGAGCACTAGGTTGGCGTCCATGTTGGACGGCCTGGTGCCGGCATTCCGTGGCCGGTTGACCCTGTTCTTTGATGGCCTGGTGTCTTCCCTCAACCCCTACCCGAAGCCGTGGAGCCTGCGGGTGCGTCGCACCACCGCCGGGTGGGACAGCGACAACCCCTGGTACCCGCTCGCGGCAAAGATCGAGCTGGCCGGTGGCGACATCCACGCCATGAACCCGATCCACATCATCTACCAAGCGCTGACGGATCCGGACTGGGGCCTGGGCAACCCGCGCCAGATGGTCGGCACCTCGTTTGAGGCGGCGGCGGACCAGCTGGTGGCCGAGAGCTTTGGCCTCTGCCTGCGCTGGAACCGCAGCAGCTCGGTGGAGGACTTCACCCAGGAGATGGTGGAGCACGTGGGCGGCAGTGTGTACCTGGACCACTTTACCGGCCGCTGGGAGATCGCCCTGATCCGGGACGATTACGACCCACAGACCCTGCCACTGTTTGATTACGACAGCGGTCTGGTGTCCATCGATGAGGACGGCACCAGCGCGCCCGCCGAGGCGGTGAACGAAGTGATCGTCACCTATCGGGATCCCATCACGAATGAAGATCGCCAGGTGCGCGTGCAAAACCTCGCAGGTATCCAGAGCGCCGGCGCCGTGCGCAGCCAGACGCTCAGCTACACCGGCATCCCCACGGCCGAGCTGGCCTACCGGGTGGCGCAGCGTGAGCTGCGGGCCCGCAGCACCGGGGTGAAGCGGTTCAAGTTGCGGATGGACCGGCGCGGCTATCAGCTGCAGCCCGGCGCCGTGTTCCGCATCTCGGTACCGAGCCGCGGAATCGAGAACATGATTCTGCGGGTGGGCCAAGTGCGCAACTCCGAGCTGCGCCAGGGCCCCATCGAAATCGACGCCGCCCAGGATGTGTTCGGCCTGCCCGCGACCAGCTACGTGACCGCGCAACCGCCCGGCTATGTGCCGCCGCAAATTACTCCGGAGCCGATCGACACCCTGCGCGTCGTGGAGCTGAACTACCGGGATTCCCTGGGCGTGGTGCGAGATATCGCCGAGAACGACACCGGCGCCTGGGTGGCCGCGCTTGCCCTTAAAGCCAATCCCCTGGGCAAAAACTTCTTGCTCCAGACGCAACCATCGGGCGCCACCGAATGGACAACCGGCACCGATGGCGACTATTGCCCGACCGCCGAGCTGGTGGACGAGATGCCGATCGGTGAGGTGGCCGTGGCGGTAAACCTGACCGGCGCGGCGGATCTCGACCTGGTGGAAGTCGGCACGGCCGCACTGATTGACGATGAGATTTTTCGGGTGGATGCGATCGATGCCGAGGCGCTGACGGCCACGCTGGCCCGTGGTTGTATCGATACGGTACCGGCCGCCCACGCCGCTGGCGCCCGGGTGTGGTTCTACGGCGGCGGCTT
>NZ_DFTP01000068.1:54032-62878 GCF_002381585.1 Marinimicrobium sp. UBA4209 | reverse complement strand
GGCTTTGCTGGTGTGGAAACGGTCGAGTATGAGGCCAGCGAAACCGTCAGCGCCCGCCTGCGCAGCCGTACCAGCACCGCCACGCTGCCCGCTGAGGACGCCACCGGCGATGTGATTACCCTGGCCGGTAGACCCGGGCGGCCGTACCCGCCGGGCCGTATCCGGATAAACGGCGAAGCCTACCCGGCGGCCGCGCGCGGCGTGCTCCGCGTGAGCTGGTCCACGCGGGACAAGGTGGTGATTGAGGATCAGCTGGTGGACGCCAGCATGTTGAACGCCGGTGCACCGGAGGTGACCTACAACGCCAGCCTGGTGCGTGTTGATAACGGCCAGGTGCTGACCTCGGAATCCAATATCGACGGCACGGTGGTGGAGCTGTTCGCCGGTTACTCGGGGCTGGTCGAGCTGGTGATCAACAGCCAAGCGCTGGACTACGACACCGACACACGCAGCTACCAATCAGTGCGGATCCCCTTTAACTATGTGGCGGCCGGCTATGGCAAGTCCTGGGGTTATGCCTGGGGCGGCACCTATGACCCGGGTGTGATTGCGCCGCGTGGCGGCATCAGCGGCCGCCAGCTGTACATCAACATCATGGGGTTTGAAAACGGTGTGTACGTTGGCCGGTGGAATGACCTGGACGTGAGCGGGGAGCAGTACCTGGTCTCCAGCGTTGATGGCGAAACCTGGACGCGCCACTCGGTACTGCCGATGTTCTGGACCGGCACGGTGTACTGGTTCGGCGGCCGCTGGGTGCGGGTGTTCAACGGTTTCCTGTCTGAGGCGGCATCGCTCGATGGCCCCTGGACGGAGCTGCCCTCGCCGTCGGATTCAGCCACGGTGACCGGGCTGTCGTTCAGCGAGGTGATCAATGGGCGGCTGTTTTTGTGGGGCAATCAGTTGCTGTTTTCGTCGGATGATGGCAGCACCTGGGAGCAGCACCGGCTGCCTCCCGTGCTGGATGAGAACCGCGCGGACGTCACAACGGTGAACAGCATTGCGTACGGCAATGGCTACTACGTGGCAGTGATCCGCGAGGGCGAGCGCATCTGGATGTCGCGCCCAGATGCGGTCAATTCCAGGATGTGGCGTTCAGTCAACCTGGTCGACTGGGAGCTGGTAACCCCGCAACTGCTGGCCGATGGGGACTTTGGCGAAGGCCTTTACCGGGGCCTGTGGTCCGGTCATGTGCAGCGCATGGCGGGCCGCTTTCTCGTCCGGGTCGGCCTCGGCCAGACCAGCGAAGGCTCTGAGCGCACGCTGTTTTACAGCACCGATGGCCAGAACTGGTCCGAGGCGTCGTTTAACGGTGTGCCTGGCAGCAACTACTACGGGACAACCCGGATCGTGGAATTTAACGGCGACCACTATTACATCGGGCGGTCGTACGTCGATAGCTACGGCGGTGCGCCCCGCGTGTTCAGCAGCACCAACGGTGGCACCACCTGGACCGTCCAGACCATTGACCCCAACACCCAATTCTTCCCGCGCCGCTCCGGCAACCTGCAAGTCGTGGGTGGCCGGCTGATGATGCTATCCGATTTGCAACCGACCAATAACGGTCACCTGATCGAGAGCGATGACGCTTTAACCTGGCGGTCGCTGCGCCTGCAGCGGCCTACTGAAGAGGAGTAAACCCATGCCCAACAGAGCATTGAACAACCTCGGCTTGAACACCGACTGGGACCTGGGCGAGGACGGCTGGAAAGCGGGGATGGACTACAACCTGCTGGTACTGGACACGCTGGTGCAAGGCCGCGTGCTCGATATCGGCGTGGATGATCCGCCCAGCTCGCCTGTCGCCGGCGCCGCCTACCTTGTGGGCCCGAATCCCACCGGCGACTGGCTCGGTAGTGCCAACGCGATCGCCGTTTACGACGAGGGCGCCTGGACGCTGGTGGGCCCCCTGGAAGGTTGGGAAATGCACAACCTCGCCGACGGCCGTCGGTACAAGTTCGACGGCGCCAACTGGCTGCCAACCGCACCACTGAACAACCCCAGCGCCACCGCAGACCCAGGCGCCACCGACGACAGCACAGCGGGCTACCAGCCGCTGAGCCGCTGGCTCAATACCTCAACGGGGGAATTCTGGGTTTGTGTTGACGCAACCGCCAGCGCCGCCAGCTGGCAGAAAACCACACTCACCCTAGACGAGCTGGGCAGCGCCGCACTCGCCAACGTGGGCCTCGGCGGGGCAGACGTGCCTAGTAATGGTGATTTGGGCTCGGCGGCTTATGCGGATAAAACCACAAGTGCTACTGACACCACGGCTGGGCGCTTGCTACAGGTAGGAGCGTTTGGGCTAGGGGCTCCAGTATCGGCGCCCGATATAGCTGATTTAAACACGGCCAACACATTCGGTTCATATTCTTCTGAAAGCGGGATACCCAATACGCCGGTAACCGGAGGCGGGACTACTTTAACTGGGGCTAGAAATCCCAATGCCGGGTTCCAATTCTACAATCAGGCTTCCTCTGGCGGTGCCCACGACCTATGGTTTCGCTCCTATGGTGCAGGCATTTTCGGTCCTTGGGCAAAAATCCTAACCCAAAGAACCATCCTCGGCACAGTCTCCCAATCCGGCGGCGTTCCTACTGGGGCGGTGATTGAACGCGGCTCGAATGCAAACGGCGAGTACGTGAAGTTTGCGGATGGGACGCTGTGGTGCCGACATCACCAGAAGGCGCTCTATGATGTAGCGTCCCGTCTTTTGTGTCAGTGGAATTTTCCGGTCGCGTTCGCCAGTCCTAGCGCCTACAGTTGGAGCGCAGAAATGCAAGAGCGTGACCCAAACAACGTGAATGATATGCCCCCCGGAATCTCTAGTCTGATACATAGCCAGGTTTCGGAGGGGTCTCACTCGGCAACTTTGCTAAACGTAAACGTCCGCGCTGCGACCGGCGAGTTCGCCTTTTCCACAGGCGATTATATCTGGATGTCTTTAACAGCGATAGGAAGGTGGTACTAATGCTTAGACTAAATCTTTCCCCAATCCGATCAGACGAGCCGCAGCCCTCCGTTTCGTGGGTAGCACCAGTGCTTACCGTCAACGCAGTAGACTACAACCTGTCCCTGCTCGAAGACGGCGCAACCGCACAGCATCCGGTACTCGGCACCGTCCACCGTGTAGGCAATGATTACGAATGCACCATCACGCTGACGCATGGCGCCGATGCTCCCTCCGAAACCCGCTTCCCGGCGCCGGTCACCGTAACAGAGAACGGTCCTATCGAACTACCGCCGTATGACGCACCAGAGGAGTACTCCAATGACCTGGCTTAATGACTGCACCGAAATCGAAACCGCCGAAGACAAAGCGGCTAAGGCAGCGCTGGCGCAGATCAATCAGTTCAAGCGCCAGCGAGCCGAAGCCATCAGCGAAGCTGTCGTAGAAACAGCATCTGGAAAGTTGTTTGATGCAGACGAGCAGTCGATAGGCCGTATGGGTTTTCGCCTGCAGAAGGCCCAGATAACCGGTGAGACGGTGGTCGGTTGGGTTCTGGCGGATAGCGAGGCAGGGCACAAAACGCCGGTCTCTGTCGAGGAGCTGTCGGAGGCCTTCCGTCTGGCGGTCGACAACATGGACACAAACTGGGAAGCCCCTGGGGCGTGAAGTAAAAAGCGGCGACGCGCCCTGGTGCTGCAACACCAGAGCGCGACACCAGTCTGCAGAGCAAGCTGCAAACCAGCCGAGGCCGCCCGCTCACGTGAGCAAGGCGATCTTAGCAAAATGAAAAAGGTTTGCCGAGAATGAAAGAGGTTCGTTGTACAAAATGCCGTCGTAAACTCGCCATGGCGGCGTTTTCCGAAATCGAAATCAAGTGCCCCCGCTGCGGGGCCGTCAACCATCAGAAGGCCACGAGCCTCCAATCGCACCCTGATAGGAGGCAACATGGCCACACCCATCATCCCTTGGCTGGGCGGTAAACGCCGCCTGGTCGATCGCATCCTGCCGCTGCTCCCTCAGCACAGCTGCTACGTCGAGCCGTTCGCCGGCGGCGCCGCGCTGTTCTTCCTCCGTCCGGTACCCGCCGAGGTCGAGGTGCTGAACGACATCAACGGTGACCTGGTGAATCTCTACCGGGTGGTGCAGAACCACCTGGAAGAGTTCGTCCGCCAGTTCAAGTGGGCCCTCAGTTCACGCCAAGTGTTCAAGTGGCAGCAGATGACCCGGCCGGAAACGCTGACCGATATCCAGCGTGCCGCCCGGTTCTACTACCTGCAGCAGTCCGCCTTCGGCGGCCGCGTGGACGGCCAGAGCTATGGCACGGCTACCACCACGCCCCCAGGGCTTAACCTGCTGCGGCTGGAAGAGTCGCTGTCGGCCGCCCACCTGCGCCTTGCGTCCACCTACATCGAACACCTGGCGTGGCAGGACTGCATCCGCCGCTACGACCGGCCTCACACGCTCTTCTATATGGATCCGCCATACTGGGAGACCGAGGGCTACGGCGTGGATTTCGGCTGGGAGCACTACCAGGCCATGGCAGAGCTGCTGCACCAGATCAAGGGCAAAGCCGTCATCAGCCTGAACGACCACCCGGACATCCGTGAGCTGTTCAAGGACTTCCACATTGAGAGCACCGACATCAAGTACACCGTCGGCGGCGGCAAGGGTTCGGATGCGCGGGAGGTTCTGATATTCAGCTGGGACGTCCAGAGTGAGCCGGCGGGCCTGTTCTGAGCCTGCTATTATTTGGCCACGGAGGGCTGAATGTATGTGCGGAAGAATCGACGTCGACGGCGAAGAGATCAACAGATGGGTACCGCAGGACCTAGGCATCCGCTTCAAGGCGGCCAGCAACCATGACCTGCGGCCGGCCCAGACCGTATCCACAGTTGCCTCGGTAGAGGGGCGTCTGCAGCAGCTCGACACCAGGTGGGGCATCAAGCCCAAGTGGGCCACCAGCCTGCTTATCAATGCCAAATCCGAGACCGTCACCGAAAAGCAGACATTCGTCAAAGCGTTTGCCTTCAACCGCTGCCTGGTGCCGTGTAGTGGATTTTACGAGTGGATGAGTACGAAGGCAGGCAAGGTGAAGCTGCGGTTTCACCGGATAGACGAGCGGCCGCTGTACATGGCGGCATTCTGGTATGAGGGAGAGACGCCCCAGCTAGTCACCCTGACACGGGCAGCCCCAACGGAGCTCTACCACATACACAACCGGTTCCCGGTGTTCATTGGCGCCAGTGAGGCGAGCACCTGGTTGAATGCCACCCCTCTGGATGCCCAAGCTATGGCGATCGATTCGGCCGCCCAGGGCATCACTTTCAGCCCCAGTGAGTAGCCTCAGCGCACCTTCCACGCTTCGATGGCCCAGGTGTCGATCGGTAGGTCGTGGTCTTCAATGACATCCTGCATGGTTTCCCAGTATCGACGGTCCGTGGGCTTCTTCAGAATAAGGACAATACCGGCACGCTTTCCCGTGGCCGTGGCATACCCTAAAGCCTGCCCGATCGCCTGGGACCACTTGGATCCCCAGTCGTACTCAATGGCATGCGAGTCCAGGACACAATCCACTCGGCGGCGGTCAGGCAGCACCACCTCGGTCTCGCCGTCACAGAAGCGTTCCTGGTACCAGGCTTCGTTTCTGGCATGGACATCCAGGGAGAGGGAGAGCAGGAGCAGAATTACAAGGTAGGTTCTCATGGGCGGGAAGTGTGCCCCGGTGGCGGGAGAGGCGCAATCCCTATTGGCAATTCCTTTGCCCAGGGTGAAACAGTTACACTACGCCAATTATCGCGCGTGAGCCGTCAATTTATCGCGCGCGGCATCAGTACCCCACCATGCCGTGATCAACGACTACACCGATTACGGCATTTCCCAGGATGACCCGGACGTAGTCAAGGGCCGCGCCGGCTCACCGTATGCGGTCAAGGATTATTACAACGTCAATCCGGATCTCGCTGAAGATCCGGCGCAGCGCCTGGCAGAATTCGAGGCGCTGATCGAGCGTACTCACGACAACGGCCTGAAGGTCATTATCGACATCGTTCCCAACCACGTGGCCAGGGATTACGATTCCATCAGCCGCCCTGAGGGCGTCGACAACCTCGGTGCCCAGGATGATGACTCGGTCACCTATGCCCGTGACAACCAGTTCTACTATGTGGTCGGCGAACGCTTCAGAGTCCCCGATCCCGAGGGCGACTACCAACCCCTGGGCGGCGATGTTCACCCGCTTGCCGACGGCGAGTTCGAGGAGAACCCGGCCAAGTGGACCGGCAATGGCGCCCGCGCCGCTCAGCCGGGTTTCAATGACTGGCATGAGACCGTAAAGATCAATTACGGGGTAAGACCCGACGGTACCTACGACTTCCCGCATCTGCCGGACGACTATGCCGGGCGGTCGATCGAGGATCATCACGCTTATTGGCAAGAGCAGGACCTGCCGGACTCCTGGTACAAAATGCGCGACACTGCCCACTATTGGCTGGACAAGGGCGTCGACGGTTTCCGGTACGACATGGCGGAAATGGTCCCGGTGGAATTCTGGAGCTTTCTGAATGCCTCCATCAAAGTGGAGCACCCGGACGCCTTTCTGCTCGCGGAAATTTACAACCCGGACGCCTACCGCGATTACATTCACCTGGGGAAGATGGACTACCTCTACGCCAAGGTGGATATCTACGATACGCTGAAGCCCATCATGCGCGGCGAAGCCGGTACCGATACCCTGCCTCCGGTGCGCGACGCGCTCGCGGACATCGATCAGCACATGCTGCTGTTTCTCGAGAACCACGATGAGCAACGCATTGCCCACCCGGAATTTGCGGGCGACGCACAAAAAGGCAAGCCGGCCATGGTGGTCTCTGCGCTCTGGGGACGGGGCCCGGCGATGATCTATTTCGGACAGGAAGTGGGCGAAGACGCCGATGAAGATGCCGGTTTCGGCAAAGCCAGCCGGACCACCATTTTCGACTACTGGGGCGTGCCCGCCCACCAACGCTGGATGAACGACGGCGCCTTTGACGGTGGCCAGCTCAGCGAGCAAGAGGCCGCGCTGCGCGAGTTTTATCAGCACGTGTTACGCCTGGCACGGGAGGAGCCCGCCGCCGACGGGCAGATCATGGACCTGCACGACTACCAGCGCCAGAACAGTAATGGTTACAACGAGAAGCTGTACACCTGGGCCCGTTGGTCGAGCTCACAACGGTGGTTAATTGTCAGTCATTTTGGCGACCAGGCGGCTACCGAAGTAACGTTGAACCTGCCGCGCGAACTGATCACTGAATGGCAGTTGTCGCCGGGCCAGCACACACTTCGGGATCGGCTCGATTCGAATCAGGGCGTTATTCTAACGGTGGATAATGATGGGCGTGGCTATGCCGAGTTGGAATTAAGCCCGCTTCAATCTGTGGTGCTTGAAGTGAGTGAGATGAACGCATCTGACAAAGACTGAAAATGCATACGTATTCATAGCGGTCAGACGACCTGCATACGTATGCAAGCTATTGAGCAGTCCGTCGCCCCGTTCTACGATGAATTCATGGTTTGGGAACTCTCCTTCCTTGCCAGCCCGGGATCACTCCCGGGCCATTTTTTGAAACCTTACGGTTTTACCCTACTCTCTCATTGCTTTGTGTTGGGAAACTTTGGCGCAGTCTACTGCGCCTTTTTTTTACCCGGCCTTTCGTGCTGTCGATCCTGTCCGGTCGGGTACCAATAAACATAACAGTAACCAGTAAGCTTGGAGATACAATAATGAACGATAACACCCGCAACGGCCGGGCTATGCCCCGGTGGTTAATGCATAGCGCACGCGCCCTACCGGTGCTCGCTCTGGCGATCGGCGCTCAAGCCGACCATACCTCAGATCCCTCCAGCGTCAGCATCCCGGGAGACCTCAATCCCGCCATGGGCTGCCCGGGCGAATGGCAGCCAGACTGTACCGATGCCGCCCTTGAAGCGGGCGCGGATGGTATCTGGCGCGGCAGTTTCACGCTTCCAGCCGGCGACTACGAATACAAGGCCGCCATCAATGGCGGGTGGGATGAAAGCTACGGCGCGAATGCCACCTCTGGCGGTGACAACATTTCACTGAGCGTGTCTGAAGAGCAGGCCGTCCGTTTTTACTACAGCCACGAGAGCCATTGGGTCGCCGATAGTGTCAATGACGTTATCGCAACCGCGGTCGGAGATTTCCAACAAGCACTGGGTTGCGAAACCAACTGGGCGGCGGACTGTATGGTTGCCTGGGTTCAGGACATCAACAACACCGGTATCTATCAATACACCACCACTGACATTCCGGCCGGCAATTACGAGGCAAAAATCGCCCTGAACGAGACCTGGACTGAAAGTTATGGCGCAGACGGTGGCAATGTGCCTTTTACCGTTGAGGCGGACGGCGAAGAAGTCACCTTTACCTACAACAGTCTGGACAACAGCGTGTACGTGGGCGATGTGATTTCCGCTGGTGACCTGAGTCAATCCAAGGCCTACTGGCTGAACGAGAACACCATTGCCTTCGCGGTCACACCGGACGCCAATGTCCAACTGCACTTCGATGCTCAGGCGGACATGACCAGCAGCCCCGAGGGCGTTTCTGGCGGCGAAGCCATCACGCTGACCCACGATGCCAATGGCATGAGTGATTCGCTGGCCGAAAAATTCCCCCACCTGGCCAACTACCCCGTGTTCACCATTGCCGAGGCGGACCTCGAACAGATCGGTGACATTCTGAAAGGGCAGATCGCCGTGTCGGCCAGCAACGAAGACGGCAGCCTGGTCGATGCCACCGGCGTGCAGATTCCGGGCGTGCTGGATGACCTGTACACCTACGATGGCGACCTGGGCCCGGTGTATGACGGCGATGTTCCCAGTGTGCATCTGTGGGCACCGA
>NZ_DFTP01000068.1:53583-53998 GCF_002381585.1 Marinimicrobium sp. UBA4209 | reverse complement strand
CAGAACGTCACTTTCCTTCTGTACCCCGACAGCCACACGGATACCGCGCCCACCGAGCTCCCCATGACGTTCAACGCGGAAACCGGCGTGTGGAGTATCACCGGCGATGCGAGCTGGGATCGGCAGTACTATCAGTTCGACGTGGAAGTGTACGTCCCGCAGACCGGAAACATTGAAACCAACCGCGTCACCGACCCCTACACCCTGAGCGCGAGCACCAACGGTCAGCGCAGCCAGTTGGTCAACCTCGACGATGATGACCTCAAGCCCGAAGGCTGGGATACCCTGACGAAGCCGGCGTTCACCGCCCCCGAAGATATGGTGGTGTACGAAGTGCATGTGCGCGACTTCAGTGTCAGCGACAGTGAAGTACCGGAAGCCTATCGCGGCAAGTTCAAGGCCTTTACCGTCTCGG
>NZ_DFTP01000068.1:41356-53515 GCF_002381585.1 Marinimicrobium sp. UBA4209 | reverse complement strand
GACAGCCTGGGCATGACCCACCTGAAGTCCCTGCAGGAAGTCGGCCTGAGCCACGTGCACCTGCTTCCCGTCAATGACTGTGCCACCATTCCGGAAGATCCGGCCGACCAGCTAACACTTCAAGACGACCTGTCCCAGTACGCCCCGGACAGCACCGAGCAGCAGGCGGCGGTCAATGCGATTCGCGGCAGCGATGCCTTTAACTGGTGTTACGACCCGCACCACTTCAACACCCCGGAAGGCAGTTACGCCACCGACCCGGATGGCGTGGCCCGCATTCTCGAATTCCGCGAAATGGTACAGGCACTGAATGAAGCCGGACTGCGAGTGGTGGTCGATGTGGTCTACAACCACACCAGCCAATCCGGCCTGGGGGACAAATCCGTTCTGGATAAAGTGGTACCCGGTTATTACCACCGCCTGAACAGCAGCGGCAATATCGAGCGCAGCACCTGCTGTGAAAACACCGCCTCCGAGCACGCCATGATGGAAAAGTTCATGGTGGACTCACTGATGACCTGGGCCGAGCTGTATAAGGTCGACAGCTTCCGCTTTGACCTCATGGGCCATCACAGCAAAGCCAATATTCTCAAGGTAAAGGAGCAGTTGGCCACACTGACCGAGGAAGATCACGGTGTTAATGGTGAGCATATTTACCTGTATGGCGAAGGCTGGAACTTCGGTGAAGTGGCCGACAATGCCCGCTTTGAACAGGCCACCCAGATCAATATGGCCGGCACTGGTGTGGGCACGTTCAACGATCGCTTCCGCGACGCGGTACGCGGCGGAAGCCCGTTTGACAGCGGCGTCAATCATGTCATCAACCAGAGTTTCATCAATGGTCTGTATTACGACCCCAATGCCGAGAATGACGGTAGCGCCGACGAGCTGGAGTGGTTGCTGACCAGTACCGACCGCATCCGCATTGGTCTGGCCGGTAGCCTCAAAGACTTTGCGTTTATCGATTGGCAGGGGAACGAGGTGACCGGTGATTACGGCGCCGCCGTGGGCTACACGCTGGACCCGCAGGAGTCAATCAATTATATCGAGAAGCACGATAACGAAACCCTGTTCGACATCAACCAGTACAAGATCCCGCTGGATCGTACTCCGGAAGATCGGGTACGGGTGCACAACATGGGTACCAGCCTGGCGTTGCTCGCTCAGGGCGTTCCGTTCGTGCAAGCAGGCCAGGAGCTGATGCGTTCCAAGTCCATGGATCGTGACAGCTACGATTCCGGCGACTGGTTCAATCTGCTGGATTACAGCTATCAGCAGAACGGCTGGGGCCGTGGCCTGCCGCCGGCCCACTCCACCGAAGCGAGCTGGGATACGATTCAGCCCCGGCTGGCGGATGAGACTCTGGCGGTGGAAGAGGCGCATATCCTGAGCAGCCTGGCGCACTTCAAGGAGATGCTGGCCATCCGTCACAGCTCAAAACTGTTCCGTCTGGAAACCGGCGCTGCGATTAACGAACAGGTGAGTTTCCACAACACCGGCGCCGAGCAGAAGCCGGCACTGGTCGCCATGCACATTGCCGATGGCAGCGATGACGTCGACCCGGAGCGGGATGCGGTGATGGTATTGTTCAATGCCCATGTGGACGCTCAGACGTTGAGCTCCGAAGACTGGACCGAAGCAGGGTGGGAACTGCATCCGCTGCAGCAGGCGTCCAACGATGAAACCGTTAAGGGCGCCACCTTTGATGCCGACACCGGTACCTTTACGGTACCCGCACGGACCACCGCGGTGTTCCAGATTGCCCAGGCCGATACCGGCGACGATGACGACACCGACGGCGGCAATGACGACGATACCGATGGGGACAATGAATCTCCCGAACCGGATCGCGGCAGCAGCGGCAGTGCCAATGCCGGATTGCTGTTGATGTTGCTGGCGCTCGCCGGGATTCGCCTGGTATCCCGCCGGAGCTGATCTGACGACACTAAAAAAAATCCGGGGGTGACACCACCCCCGGATTTTTTTTGCTCACACTCCCGGTGATCAGTCGCAGATATCTCCGGTCACCTCGGGTGTTTCAGCGCTGCCGGTACCCTGGAAGCCAAACTCCACCGAACTTCCCGGCGCAATACTCGCATTCCAGCTCATATTGCTCGCGGTGTACGGGCCCGACCCGGACAGTTCGGCACTCCAACCATTGGTCACCTGAGTGTTGCCACTGTAATCCCAGGACACTTCCCAACCGTTGATGGTCTCGGAACCGTTGTTGGTGATCACGATTCCGGCCACGAAACCGGAGCCCCAGTCGCTATTGATAACGTACTCGCAAGTAACGCCGCCGTTTCCGTTGTCACCACCGTCACCATTGTCGCCATCGTCCGCTTCGTCCACCTGTAGGAAGGCACCGCTGTAGGCGGACGGCACTTGCGCGTACACACGGTTTTCCGTGGCGCTCTGAGCCGGCTCGACGTCACCGTCATCGTTCAGCACACCAACCCGTACATCGGTGTTTTCCCCATTGACGGCCTGAGCGAGCTCATAGGTCCAGACAGCGGCGTCACCATTGTCGACCACAAACGGTGTGCTCGGCAGGTAAACATCCGCGCCTTCGTTGGTCACCAGACGCAACTGCACTTCGTCGCCCGCGCTGAGCGTCTGCGCCGCGTTGGTCAGCGGTGCCACATCTTCCCAACTGGTGCCGGTGGAGGGTACGTGAGTGAAGCTGAAGGCGTCGGTGTCCGAGCCATCGGCATTGCTCACCTGAACCCGAACGGTCACGTCGCTCTCGGACTGCGGCTCGGCCAGAGTCAGTACCGTGCTGGCGTCCGAGGTGCTGCTCAGCGAGTACAGAGCGCTGTTGCTGGCTTCGACGCTCCAGTTATAGCTGAGGTTGCTGCCAGATGAGCCAGAGGCGCTGAGCTGAATCTCGCCGGCACCGGCAAACACGCTGTTTGCCGGTGAAGCGGTCAGATCAGCCACGACCGGATCCGGTTGCGGATCGCCCCCATTGTCACCATCGAACTGCACATCAATACAGCCGTGGAAGCGTTCGTAGGTATAGTAGTTGCGCCCCCATTCCCCGTAGATCACATGCCGCCCGGTACGCTCCGGCACCACACACTCGGTATGGAACAGCGAGCTGCCCTTCTCCGGTGTAATGTTCGGCGTGGCGCCGGGGTTGGTGTCGTCATAGCCGGTGAGGTCACAGAAAGGCTCACTCTCAAAGTCGTCCCAGGTCAGTGGCTTGCCCACCTCGTACTGGAAGTCCGGCTTGGTGATGTAGTAGACGAATTCTTCGGTGTCATCAAAGTGCGGGCCCCAGGAAATGTCCCAGGTGATGGTCAGAGGCCCGGAGCTGATTTCATTGGTGGGCCAGTCAATGGGTTTGTCCCACGGGGTGGCGCCGCCCTGCCAGGTCTCACTGTCGAAGCCACAGACATTGTCCGGCAACGGAGACACACCTTTACGACCCAGATCGTGAGTGAGCACACTCATGAACTGGTAACCGCCCTGGAAGTCACCTTCAAATGCTTCAGCACAGGCACTGCCCGCCGGAGCTGTATCAGGTTTGGTGATGGCGCCACAGGTCCAGTTGCGTGACGCCGGTTCCGACATCACGCCATGCCCCATCACACTGGCGGACAACATCAGGGTAAATGAACCGAATAACAACGATTGGTACCGCATAGATAGTCCCTCTTATAGTCAATTATTAAATAACGATTTCGGGTACAACAATCCCACAAAGCCTTACGGCTCTGGTGCCGAAACGGGTTGGGATCGACGGTAGCTTCGTGTTTTTGGCGGGAAAAAAATATGAAGCCGGACACATCTCGTACAACCCGTGACCGACATTTCAACAAGTGGGCACAAAAGTCCACAGGCCATCGGGGCTGGCATAAAACTCAACCCACCATCCGGCACGACAGGGGCGCGCTAAAGGCTTTACAATTTCCCGAGCCCAGACCACCGAGAGAGGTACTCGCTTGCCAACATCCTACAACGACTGGCAACCACTGCTGGACGACGTTCGCCGCTGCACCCTTTGTGCCCCCTCACTCCCCCTGGGGCCCCGGCCGGTCCTGCAGTTTCACCCGGACGCCCGCATCCTGGTAGCCGCTCAGGCGCCCGGACGGCGGGTGCACGATACCGGGCTGCCGTTCAATGACCCCAGTGGCGACCGGCTCCGGGACTGGATGGGCATCGACCGCGAAACCTTTTACGACCCCACCCAACTGGCCATCATCCCCATGGGCTTCTGCTACCCGGGCAAGGGCCGCTCCGGCGACCTGCCACCGAGGCCCGAATGTGCCCAGACCTGGCACCACCACCTGCTGGCGCAACTGCCCAACCTGGAACTGACCCTGGTGATCGGCCAATACGCCCACGCCTACCATCTGGGCAAGAGCCGGGAAACCCTGACCCGGCGGGTGGCCAACTGGCGGGACTACTGGCCCGATAAGCTGCCCATGCCCCACCCCAGCCCCAGGAACAACCTGTGGTTGCGGCGCAATCCGTGGTTTGAGGCGGAGGTGGTGCCGGCACTGCGCCAACGTGTGGCGCGACTACTGGACTGATTCAGTACTAAAGTCGACCGAGGGAATGGCGTCCAGCAGGTCGCGGGTATAGGGGTGTTTCGGATGTGAGAAGACGGCCTCAGTCTCACCCTGCTCCACAATTTCGCCCTGCTTCATCACCGCCACCCGGTCGCACAGATAGCGCACCACGGACAGATCGTGAGAGATGAACAGCATAGTGAGACCGTGGCGTCGGGTGAGCGCCAGCAACAGGTCCAGTACCTGGGCCTGGATGGTGACATCCAGTGCCGAGACCGGCTCGTCGGCCACGATCAGTCTGGGCCGGACCGCAAGGGCCCGGGCAATGGCCACCCGCTGACGCTGGCCCCCAGAAAACTCGTGGGGGTATTTGCGCACGGACCGCCGGTCCAGACCCACGTCGTCCATCAACTGATTGACCTGCTCGCGCAGATTGCCCCGATCCGCGAGGCCGTGTAGCAGGAGCGGCTCGGCCAGCGCGTCAAACACGGTCATTCGCGGGTTGAGTGAGGCGTAGGGATCCTGAAAAATCATCTGAAAATCGCGCCGTGCGCGTTTCAGCTCGCCTTTGCGCAGGGCGCTCAGGCTCTTGCCATCCAGCCAGACTTCTCCGGACTGGCTGTCCACCAGCCGCATGATGCTGCGCCCCAGGGTAGACTTGCCGGAACCGGACTCTCCGACCAATCCCAGGATCTCGCCTTTTCGAACCGACAGATTGATCGATTTGACCGCTTCGACTCGGCTCACCTCGCGGGGAAAAAACAGCCCTTTGTACACCGGAAAGGCGGTGTACAGCTGGCGTACATCCAGAAAGGAAGTATCCTCCAAGGCCCCCTCGGCCGGTTTGGCACTGGTGGGAATCGCTTCGATCAATTGCCGGGTATAGGGGTGTTCAGGTGCGCGGAAAATCTGCCTGGGCGGCCCGGCCTCGACCACCTGCCCGGATTTCATCACCAGAATATGATCCGCCAGTCCGGCCACCACGCCCAGGTCGTGGCTGATGAACACCACCGTCAGGTTTCGGCGACGCTGTAGTTCTTTGATCAGTTCCAATATCTGTGCCTGTACCGTCACGTCTAACGCGGTGGTGGGCTCATCGGCGATCAGGAGTTCCGGCTCGGTGATCAACGCCATGGCGATCATCACCCGCTGGCGCATACCGCCGGAAAACTCGTGTGGGTAATTGTCGATTCGCTGGCGCGCCTCGCGAATACCCACCTCCTCCAGAGACAGTATGGCCCGCTCCCGCGCGACCTTTTTGTCTACCCGATGATGCTGCCGCAGGGACTCCACCAACTGGTCGCCAATGCGCATATAGGGATTCAGGCTGGTCATCGGATCCTGAAATACCATACTGATCCGGCGACCGCGAACAGCGCGCAGCTGCTTCTCGCTTAAGTCCAGTAGATCCGTGCCATCGAATACCGCCCGCCCGCTTTCGATACGCCCTGGCGGCATGGGAATCAGGCCGAGCAGGCTGTAGCAGGCCACCGACTTTCCCGAACCGGACTCACCCACAATGCCCAACACCTGGCCCGGCTCGACCGAAAAGCTGACATCATCCACCGCTCGCACCACGCCTTCGCGGGTGTGAAAGTGAACGGACAGATGTTCTACCGACAAGAGTGCCATAGCTTCAGTCTTTGGAAACACGTGGGTCGAGGGCATCGCGCAACCCATCGCCCAGAAAATTCAGGGCGAACAGGGCAACAGCGAGAGTCAGCCCGGGAAAGATCAACAGCCAGGGGTACTCCTCCATGGTGTCCACGCCATCGGAAATCAGCGAGCCCCAGGAACTCTGGGGCGCCTGGACGCCAAGGCCGAGAAAACTCAGGAAAGACTCGAGCAGAATCACGCTGGGAATTGTCAGCGTGGTATAGACAATGATCGGCCCCAGGGCGTTCGGAATCAGGTGACGGGTAATGATCCGCCAGCGCGACAGGCCGATGGCGGTGGCCGCTTCGATAAACTCCTGGCGGCGCAACCCCAACACCTGACCGCGCACGATGCGTGCCATGGTCAGCCACTCCACAGCGCCGATGGCTAGAAACAGCAGTAAGAGACTGCTGCCGAACACCACCGTCAGCAATACCACAAAGATGGCAAACGGCAATGCATACAGCACATCCACCAGACGCATCATCACCATGTCGACACGCCCGCCGAGAAAACCCGCGGTGGTGCCCCAGAGTACCCCGATGCCCAACGCCACCGCCGTGGCGATAAAGCCCACCATCAGGGACACACGGGTACCGTACATGATGCGGGTCAGCAGATCCCGGCCCAGAGTATCCGTGCCCAACCAGTGTTCCGCTGAGGGCGCGCTAGCACCCAGCGCCAGGTTCTGTTCATGATAACTGTAGGGCGCCAGCCAGGGAGTCACCAACGCAATCAGTACCAGAGCGACCAGAAACACCAGACTGAGCATCGCCAAGCGATTCCGACGCAGGCGCACAAAGGCGTCATGCCAGAGCGAACTGCCCGACTCCAGGGCCTGCCCGCTCAACTCGGGCGAGCGTTGGGGCGCAGTTTCGGATTGAGCCATACCAATACCGTATCCGCAATCAGGTTCAGCAGGATAATCAACCCCGCGAAGAAAATGGTCATGCCGAGCACCATGGTGTAATCCCGGTTGAACGCCGCCTGGATGAAAAAGCGGCCCAGCCCCGGAATCTGGAAAATGGTTTCCACCACAAAGGAGCCCGCCAAAAGCCCGGCAATGGCCGGCCCCATAAACGACACCACCGGAGTGATGCCACCGCGCAGAGCGTGCACCGTCACAATGCGAAAAGTGGACAGCCCCTTGGCCCGCGCGGTACGAATGTAATCCTGTGACAGCACCTCGAGCATACCGCCGCGACTGATGCGCGCGATATAGGCGGCGTAGGTGGAGCCCAGGGTGATGGAGGGCAGAATCTTGTCCCCGGCGGAGCTGCCCCAGCCCGACACTGGCAACCACTCCAGCCAGATGCCGAACACCAGAACCAGCATGGGCCCGAGCACAAAGGATGGCAGGCAGATGCCCACCATGGCCAGCGACATGGGCACATAGTCCTGCAGGGTGTTGGCCCGCAAAGAGGCCACCACACCGGCCAGCAAGCCGATGACCAGCGCAAACAGAATCGCGTAGAGCCCCAGTTCGAAAGTCACCGGCGCGCCGCTGGCAATCATTTCATTGACGGTACGATTGGGGAATTTAAACGAAGGACCCAGGTCGCCCTGCAGCAAACCGCCCAGATAGTTCAGGTACTGAGCGCCCATGGACTGGTCGAGATTGTAGCGCTCATTGAGCGCCTTCATCACTTCCGGCGGCACCGCGCGTTCCGTATCAAAGGGACCGCCCGGAGCCAAGCGCACCATAAAAAAGGTGATGGTCACCACCACCAACATCACCGGTATCGCCTGCCCCAGCCGTCCAACAATAAACCGCAACATAACGCTTCCCTACTACTCCGCCGCCGGCTGCTCGGGCATATCGCTGACCGGTTCAAGAGACAGATATTTATAGGGGTGGTAGTCCATGATGTTGTTGTGCCAACCTTTGACCGATGGGCTCACCAGCCGTTTGGTCGTGTAGTTATACAGAGGGATCAGCGGAACTTCTTCCATCAGGATGCTTTCGGCCTGCTGAAAGTAATCATAACGCTCTTCGCGGCTTGAGGCCCTGGCGGCTTTCTGCAGCAGCTCATCATACTGATCGTTACCCCAACCGGTGTTGTTGTTGCCGCCGCCGGTTATGAACAGATCGAGAAAGGTACTAGGGTCGACGTAATCACCGATCCAGCCAAGACGCGCCAGATCAAAGTCACTGATGCGCTTACTGTTCAGGTACACTTTCCACTCCTGGTTACGTAGAGTGACGTCCACATTCAACTCCCGGCGCCACATCTGCTGAATTGCCAGAGCAATCTTCTTGTGGTCCTCCATAGTGTTGTACAGGATTTCCACTTTAGGCATGCCTTCGCCACCGGGGTAACCGGCTTCCGCCAACAACTCCCGGGCGCGTTCCGGATCGTAAGGCACTTTGGCTTGGGGTGTGTAGCCCAGGGTACCCGGTGGGGTAAGCGCGTAGGCGGGCTTCTCTCCGGCTTGAGTGATACTGCTGACAATAGCCTCCCGATCAATGCTGTACGCCAGAGCCTGACGCACCCTGACATCATCGTAAGGTTCGCGCTCGGTGTTGATGAGGTAAAAATAGGTGCCGAGATAGGGATTGATCCGAAGTGCAGGGTGGTCGCCCTCGCGGTAAACCGAAATTTTTGACGTCGGCATGGTATTAGTGATGTGCAGCTGTCCCGAGCGGAACATACGTTCTTCAGTGGTGACCTGCTGGATTGGGTGGAAATGGATTTCCTGCAGCTTTACCTGATCAGCGTCCCAATACTGGGAGGTTTTCTCGACCACGACAACCCGACCGGGTGACCACTCTTTGATGGTGAATGGTCCGTTACCGACAAAATTTTCGGGACGAGTCCAACGGGTGCCGCGCTCATCCATATCACCATGAGCCATCACAGTGTCACGATGTACCGGGAACATGCTGTGGTGATCCAGCAACTGCAAAAAATAGGACGTGGGATTTTTCAGGGTGACTTCGAGCGTCCGCTCGCCGAGCGCCTTCACCCCCACTTCGGAAAAGTCTTCGATCTCTCCTCGATGGTAAGCCTCAGCATTTTCAATTACAAACAGCGAATAGGCGTATTGATTGCCGAGCGCCGGCATCAATGCCCGCTGCCATGACCAGACAAAATCTTCCGCCGTTACCGGGTCTCCGTTGGACCAGCGGGCGTCTTCACGCAGATGGAAAGTAAATACTCGATTGTCTTCAGATACTTCCCAGCTCTCGGCGACCCCGGGCACCACTTCCAGGGTCTCCGGATGTTTGCTGACAAGACCCTCGAACAGGGCCTTCTGGATGAAGTATTCGGGAATGCCAGTGGTGGTGTGCGGGTCCACATCCGACGGCTCATCGCCATTACCCATATGCAGAATCTGTTCGCGATTGCCGCGCTCAACTGGGGTTTCTCCGTCATTGTCGCTATCTGAGCAGCCGATCAATCCCAGACTCAAGACGAGCGCGGTGAACAGACCGCGCGGGGTGGTTCCCATCATTCTTCAACCTCCTCCACGACATCCGGCGACAATTCTTCGGCAAAGGCGTCAAAGCTGTAAGGGCGGCCCAGAAAGTTCTCCACCAGCACGGCCGCATCTTCGGTGCCGCCGGGCGCTAACACCTCTTCGCGGTAGCGGCGCGCCACTTCGGTATTGCGTAGGCCTTCACGCTTGAATTCACTGAACATATCCGAGGCGATAACCTTCGACCACATATAGGTGTAGTAAATGGCCGAGTAACCGTACAGGTGACCAAAGCTGGTGTGGAAGTAGGTACCGTCTACAAAGGGGAACGGTGAGTACTCGGACTGTAATTCGGGAATCAACGCATCGAAGTCCACCTCGGCCGGGTCACGATCATACAGGTTCAGGGAAATGGCCGCGTAGAACATCTGATGCCGGGCAAATAGCCCTTGTCCGAAGTCGCGCCCCAGGTTCATCTTCCTTACCAACTCCTCGGGAATCAGTTCTCCCTCGCTGTTGCGAGCGAATGACTTCAGAGTGTCGGCGTCCCACACCCACTCTTCCAGCATCTGGGACGGCGCCTCGACAAAGTCCCACTCGGTTTTGATACCGGAGAACGACAACCAGGGTTGATCCCCCGCGAAAATTCCATGCAGCAGATGGCCGAATTCATGCAAAAAAGTTTCTACTTGGCTGTGTTCCATGTAGCCAGGACCCTCAGCACCGGGGAAGTTGCAGACCAGAGCTTTGATCGGCTCCTGAATACCTTTCACACCGTCTTGAAGACTGAATGCGGCCGCGTGCTTGTACTTTCCATCCCGGGGGTGCATATCGAGATAAAAGCGACCCAGCAATTCGTCGTCCTGCCACATCTCGTACGCTTCCACATCCTCGTGCCAGGAGTCCGTTTCCCAGGGTTTGATGGTCACACCGAACAGCGTCTCGGTCAGGTCAAAGATGCCATCGCGCACCGCCTCGTAGCGAAAATACTGACGCACTTGTTGCGCATCCACTTCAAACTGCTCTTTCTTGACCAGCTCTTGCAAGTGGGTTTTCTGCCAATCCCCCACAAAGCTCGCACTGGGATCAATTTTTCTCAACCGTGCCAGTAACTTGTCGTACTCGGCGTCCGATCGGGGTTTGGCGATTTCAGCAATCTGATCGATAAACTCCTGGGCGTTGTCAGCGCTTCTGATCATCTTGTTTTCGGTCACATAATCAGCGTAGGTGTCGTAACCCAACAGCTGAGCCAGTTCGTATCGAGCCTCCAGGATATCCCGCAAGACGAGCTCGTTGTCTGGATAACCTCTGCGACGGAACTCTCGATAAAGTTCAAGACGCAACTCATCGTCCTGCGCGTACTGCATAACCGGCAAGTAATCCGGGTAATCGGTCGTGATGACAATATCGCCGTTCTCATTGGGCGGATGATTGTCAATAAAGTCCTGGGGCAAACCCTCCAGGCGATGGGCATCCTTGATTGCCACCGAGCGCACATCCTGATTGATGTTCCGCCCGAATGTCTGCCCGAGCTTGTTGAGTTGCTCGTTCAATGCCCGGATACGCTGACGAGTCGCTTCGTCCCGATCAACACCGGAGCGTTTGAACCCCTCCAGCATCTCTTCCACGTAGCGTTTTTCCAGCCCGTTCAGGGACCCGATTTCGATGTCGGCGACCTGCTGATATAGAGGGCGCGACAGGCTGATGTTGCTGAACAGCTCCACCGCACGTTCGCGGCAGGTTGCCGCAGCCTCTCGCACTTGCGCGTCGGGATGTACATTGAAGTAGAGCGAGGCGCGACTAACGGCACGATCAGAGACGATATCCAGCTCGTTGATGGCGTCTAGCAGGCGGTCGGTACTGTCCGAATAGTGTCCATTCTCGATTTTTTCCAGTTGGGCCTGAGCAGACTCCAGCCCCGTCCGACACTGGCTGGCAAATGCCTGGGCTGCATCGGTTTCATACTCCGGCCAAGCCGCCGACTCTGGCCTCTCCGGAGCGATACTGCAACCAGCCATCAACAGGCTGGCGATCATTCCGGTCAGTGCCCACGGGCGGGTAAGCCGTGCATATCGAGAGATTGTCGCCTGAATCATCGTTTTCTCCATTAATGCGGTGATGTTGGAATCTTACATGATTTTATGTCCTGGGCGAATTAGCACAGCATCTCCCGGGAACCTGAGCTTGCGAAAGGCTATCCTAGAGCTATAGGCTCGCTGGTTACGGAGGTAATCATGTCTGAACAGATCGAGAAAAACATCCACTGCCCGTATTGCGATGAAGTGATCACCCTGTTGATCGATCCGTCGATCAGCGAGCAGTCTTATGTGGAGGACTGCCAGGTATGTTGTCAGCCCATCAGTGTGGATGTGGTGATTGATGAGACCGAGGCGGTGGAGGTGTATGCGCGGCAGGAGAATGAGTGATGGCGGGTGGTTAGCATTGGTTTACGGCGGATGCGCTTCGCTTCGACGCGCCGGTTTGGGTAACGGCGGATGCGCCTTCGGCTTATCCGCCCTACGGCCGAGCGCAGCGGTATAGATTCGCGTAGGGCGGATCGGTCCGA
>NZ_DFTP01000068.1:9716-41278 GCF_002381585.1 Marinimicrobium sp. UBA4209 | reverse complement strand
GGATCGGTCCGACGCCTCGGAGGGCGAAGCCCGCATCCGCCGTTACCAAACGCAGGTCACGCATGTCGTGCCGTAAAACCCGGGTGACCTGTATGAATATCGGAACGGCACCGCATGGGTGCCCTACGATTTAGACTTAAACTGCTCCATAATGTTACCCAGCATATCCACCGGCAGCGGGAACACAATGGTGGAGTTTTTCTCCCCCGCAATATCAATCAACGTCTGCAAATAGCGCAGCGTCATCGCGTTGGGGTTCCTGGACAGCTCCACCGCCGCGTCGGTCAGCTTGGCCGCGGCCTGTGACTCACCCTCGGCGTGAATGATTTTCGCACGCCGTGAGCGCTCGGCCTCAGCCTGACGGGCAATCGCCCGGATCATGCTCTCATCCAGGTCAACGTGTTTGATTTCCACATTGCTGACCTTGATGCCCCAGGTATCGGAGCTCTGGTCCAGAATTTCCTGAATATCCTGGTTCAGCTTGTCGCGCTCGGAGAGCATTTCATCCAGCTCGTGTTTACCGAGTACCGAGCGCAGCGTGGTCTGGGCCAGTTGACTGACCGCTTCGTAGTACTGCTCCACATTGATGATCGCCTTCTCCGGGTCAACCACCCGGAAGTACACCACCGCATTCACCTTCACCGAGACGTTGTCCCGGCTGATCACGTCCTGACTCGGCACATCCATGACGATGGTACGCAAGTCCACCTTCTCCATGGTCTGGATGAAAGGAATGATGATTACCAGACCGGGGCCTTTGACCTTCTGAAAACGGCCCAGCATGAATACCACGCCCCGTTCATACTCGCGCAGAATGCGAATCGCATAGGCGAGCAGTAACACCACAAAGGTGATGAGTAGACCAAAGAAATATTCGTATAACATAGGGAATCTCCGTTCTTGGATAAAAGTGCCAGCCGCCCTTTACTGACCGGTAGGGCGTACCCTCAAGTGCAAACCGTCCTGCGACACCACCTCCACCGTGTCGCCAGGCTTCAGTGGTTGTTCGCTGGACACTGTCCAGAACTCGCCATCAATACGAACCGTTGCATGCTCTTCACCTACCTGGGTAACGTCCGCAACCCGACCCACCATGGCGTGGCTGACATCCTTGCGCGGCATTCGCAAGCTACGACCGACCATGGTGACAATGCCCAGCACAACCAGTGATCCCACAGCGGCCACCGCACCCACAATCTCATAGGACACCTCCATACCCGGCACGTCGGTATCCACCAGCATGATGGACCCCATCACCAGAGCTATCACTCCGCCTATGCCGAGTACCCCGAAGCTGGGCAGGAATGCTTCCGCCAGTATGAGTATGCCCCCGAGCACGATCAGCGCCAGCCCCGCATAATTCACCGGCAACACCTGCAGCGCATAGAGCCCAAGCAGCAGACAGATGATGCCGACCACACCGGGCACTAGGGCGCCCGGGTTATAACCTTCCAGTATCAGCCCATAGACCCCGATCAACAGCAGAATCGAGGCAATCTGCGGATTGGTGATTATGCCCAGTAACTCACTGCGCCAATCCGGCGCATAACTCACTATGGGCAGATCCGCCGTCTGAAGGGTGAATGGGCCGCTTTCCAATTTGACCTCGCGGCCATCGAGTTGCGCCAGAAGATCCTCGCGGTTGTCGGCCACCAGATCGATCACGTTCTGCTCCAGGGCTTCGCTGGCGGTCAGGCTCACCGCGTCGCGCACCGCTTTTTCAGCCCAGTCGGCGTTACGGTCATAGCGCTCCGCCAGGCCGCGGATAAAGGCCACCGAGTCATTGATTACCTTGCGCTCCATGGCGCTACCGGGTTGGGGAGACTTTTCCGAGGATTCTTCGCCGGAGCCCTCACTGCCATCGTCCACCGGCTCTTGCTCCCCCGAAGGCGGCGTGGGCAGGCCGCCCATCTGGACCGGGGTGGCAGCGCCGAGGCTGGTGGCCGGGGTCATGGCGGCAACATGGCTACCGTAAAGGATATAGGTGCCGGCACTGGCGGCGCGGGCGCCGGCAGGATGGACGTAGGTGATCACCGGCAGGGGGGCGGCGAGAATGCCTTTGATCATGTCGCGGGTAGCGGCGTCCAGGCCGCCGGGGGTGTCCATGCGGATCAGCACGGCGTGGGCGCCGGCTTCGTGGGCGGTGTCGATGGAGCGCAGAATATAGTCTTTGGTGGCGGGCCCGATGGGTCCGTCAATGGTGAGTTCGGCCACATGGGGGCCGCCGGACGCCGTATCGTCCGTTTCCTGGGCCTGAAGGCCGAAGGCGCCCAGCATCAGCAAGGCCAGCCAGAGCAGCAGCCCTGGCCGTAGTAAGGTAAAACCGCGTCGATTCCATCTCATGGGTTGCCACCTCCACCTATGAGATTAGCAGAGATTCAGCGTCACCCAAACAATACGGTGGGGGTAGGAGGCAGGATCAGTTTGTTGTGTCGGTTTGGTTTACGGCGGATGCGGGCTTCGGTCTTATCGCGCCCGACGGATATTGCATTGATTTTGGTAACGGCGGATGCGCTTCGCTTATCCGCCCTACGCAGATTTATACCGCTGCGCTCGGCCGTAGGGCGGATAAGCCGAAGGCGCATCCGCCGTCATCCCACTCAAGTTACGCGGGGTTATCGATGGTGCCGTTACATATTGGCTGGAACGCCGTCAGTCGATCCATCATGGCGGCATTACCCAAGCCATTGCGGGGGAACTTGTCCGCATCGCCAAAGCGGCTCTGCTCACCGTGCAACGCCATGTAGTTGAGCACCACGGTTTCCACCAGCAGGTTGACGTTGTTGGCCGCCGGGGTGGAGGCGGTTTCCACGTCACCGCTGGGGCGCATGTAGCCGATCTGCTGATGCGCTTCCGGACCACCATTGGACTCCAGCAGTTGCGGGCGACCATTGGGGTTGTACACCAGGAAGAAGGACGCCGCGGTCTGTTGATTGTCACCGGTCCAGACGCCTTTGCCGCGCCCCTCCGGGGAATCATCGATCATGCCGTTGCTGAATACCGAGCCGTCGCTGAACACATAGACCATGATCGGCACGCCTTTACGGGCGGCGTATTCCAGGCAGGCGCCGATGCAGCGCCCGGCGCGCAGGTCGCGGATTTCGCCCGTGGCCCGGTCGCCGGTGTGGTAGTCGTAGCCACCCATGGTGACGGTGCCCGCGCCCGCGCGGCCCTCCACCACCAGCTTCATGACCGAGGCGGTTTTCCGGAACTCCCGGTCGCTCATGAATTCGGCTTCCGAGAAAATGCCGTTGGGGCCGATGATATCCGGGTCCGCTTCCGGGTCGATGGAGGCCGGGTCGCCGAAGCGGGCCGCCAGATCGGCGCTTTTCACGTAGCCACAACTCAGCAGCTCCTTGAGCTGTTCATCCTCGGTGGTGCCAAAATTCAGGTTGTTCAGCCGCGCCCGGCTCATGCGGGTCATGGACTCCATCACCCGCACGGTATCTTCCTGGCTGAGCATGTTGACCAGGTCCCCGGTATCCACCAGACCGGTGACGTCACTGGGCTGGTCCACCTTGGTGGGGCGCACCTCCGGGTTGATCAGGGAGGCAGGCGCCAGGGAGTTGCCGCCGGAGTCGTTGGCCCGGGAGCCGATCAGCGCCAGCAGCTCGCCGTTGGCACCGGCGCGGTTGATGCCGTACATGGGGTTGTGGGGGTTATTGCCGGTATCGTTCTCCGAGCGGGCCGGAATCACACAGCCGTTGACCAACTCCGTGCGGGCGCCGGCCCGCTCCAGAATGCCGGCGAGCATCTGGCTGTCGCTGTGAAACGCCAGGCCCAGATCGGTGTTCACAAAATCCTCGGTGGAGGATTGAGGGGTCATGTCCCCCGGCAGGCCCTGCTTGCTGTAGCCCGCCGTACTCAGGAAATCCAGTTGCCCTCCCGGGCCGCCCACCAGCACATTGGAGCCCGCCATATTGGCGCCCCCGGCCAGATCGAAACAGATAAACGGAATCTTGCCCGCCCCGGTGCTGGCAATGCCGCAGTCCTGGCGCAGTTGCTCGATATCGTTGGCCAGATTCACCTCTTGGGCGAGGGCGGAGTTGACGATCAGCCCGCTCAACGAGCCGCCAACGATGGTACCGGCCCCGGCTTTGAAGCCGTGGGAAATCAGCTCCCGCCGGGTCATGGGGCGGTGGTGACCATCCAGTAGCAGCGGTGCATCCGGGTGCAGAGGAGCCTGTCGTTTAGCCATAGTGGTTTGCCTTGTTGCTCCGGGTTGGGTCGAGAACAATGTTCATCAATAACAGTTCCTGAAAGCCGGTTACTGCACCAGCGTCAGGGCACTGCCCAGGGTCGCCGCGCACAGGGCGGTGACGATGGTACGGCTGCGCTCGGCGTCGCCGCCGCTGGTCGCCATCCGATCAATCAGATCATTCATTTCGGTGCGCAGGGCCGCCGGATCCGCCTGGCTGGCCAGTGGCTCGCCTTCGATTTCGGCGGCGAGCAGATGTTTCAGCAACGGTTCGATTACCGCCGCCCTACCGTCGGTATCAAAGGCACCACTGACACCGGCGCTGAAATCAAATCCGGCGTAATAGTCGCTGCGCTTGTCGCTGTCCGCCGTCAACGCCGAACAATAGGCCACGGCCAATTGGGTCACCCCCATCTGGTGCGCAGCGACAAAGCCGTCTACCTGCGGGGCGGTGGGCAATTGCTGGCGGACTTTTTCATAGGTGCCGGCCACCGAAGCGGTGGTACCCGGAATGCCGGTGGCGGTAGACAGAGTGGCATTGATCGCGGCAAAGGAGCGCAGACCGAGGCGCGGTTGATCTTCGATCACAGCGGGACTGCCCGGCGCTGGCGGTTCGGACTCCACGCGAACGAATTCATGCTCCCCCAGGCGATCAAAGGTCAGGAAGAACTGATCGCTGTCCGGCCCCTGTTGCAACTCAATCACGGCACCCTGGCCGGACAGGGTTTGACGCCTCTCGACAAAGGCTTCGGAACTCAGCTCGGTCTCCAGGGCGGCAAATACCTGACCCGTCGGGGCCTCTCGACCATTGACGCCAATGCGTATGCCCTTGATCGGAGTGGGGGGTACCGTCACGTCATCATCCAGAGTCAGGAAGAAGGGCTCGGCAAACAGGTAGCCGTAATCGTCGAACTGCTGTACCTCAAAAGCGATGTACGCCGTTTGCGGATCCAGACCGATTTGATCCGAGACATCGAACAACAGATAAAACAATGCACCGACGCCCACCTCAAAATTGGTCCCGATCGCCTCGGGCGACAGGGCGCGATTGTGAATGGCCAGGAAGCGGATGCTGCCGCTCCAGGCGTAATCACTGCCGGACACTTCGTTGCCGAGCACCAACGCAAAGGTTTCGCTCCACTCTTCCAGCGCGGCGCCCGCCAGAGGATCCTCATCGTTGGTAAACTCACCGTTCACATACAGGCGTCGACCGTTGACCGGATCGAAGGTGGCCACCACATGCTGCAAGGTGGCCTGCAGGCGTTCGTCAGCGTCGTTGGTGGACAGGGCAGGCAAACCATTGACGTCGGTCTCACCGCTGCGATTGAGAAAATCGTAGTTGTAGAGCGTCTGGCCCAGAGTAAAATTGCGCACATCGTTGCTACCGGAGTAGCTGACAATGCGGGCGGTATCCGCACCGCCGTCCCCCTGGGTCACATTATCGGGAATCACCCAGGCTTCGATACTATACTCACCAGTGGCGGTGAGCAGGTCGTGCAGCTTGCGGCTACCACTGGTGGCCGCCTGGGCCTTTCCGTCATTGCCGCTGCTGTTCAGGCGAAGCCCCCAGGAGCTCATCCACTGCACATCACCACTGAGATTGAGGTTGGCGGCGGGTTCGACACCACTGGTGTCGTAGGCGATGGGACCCTGTCCGGTTTTGAACTCGTACTTGGCAATAATGTGGGTGTCGATCCGTCCGCCGCTGCTGGCGACGATGCCGTTACCGAGGCTGAGCGCCCGACTGACCACCAGATCCGGATTGATCTCGGTTTCCGCAATACTGTCGGCGAACTCGGTGATGGCCGCGGTCATGGCACTGGCATCGCTCTGGCAGTCATCACTCCAGCAGTTATGGCCCTCGTTACCCAGTCGTTGCACCAGTCGGGAATCGGCCGGATCATCCAGGCGCATACGGGTGCGCGCCGCTTCGAAAGAGAGAGATACCGAGCTGCTGCCCAGGTAGGGTTGCTGTGCCGTGGGTGCGCTGCGTGTGTGACATTCGCTGCAGTATTCGGTCAGCAAAGGATAGACCGTGCTGGCAAAAGCGCCAGGTTCGGCAGGCATGATTTTACTGCTGCCGACGGCCTGATCATCCGGCGCCTCAAAGACCACCCGAGTGCTGACCGAACCGGAGGCACTGGCCCAGGCCTCTACGTATCCCTCGATGATGTCGGCACAGGCGTCGGCACTGGCCTGCCAACAGTTGTGGCCTTCGGCGACCTTGGTCACCAGACGGGAATTGGCAGACTGCTCCAGATCGATGTAATCATTGATATCCGCATAGGCCAAATTGATATCGTCCGAGCGCACAAAGGTGGGTTCCTGTCCGCCCGTGCCATGGCAACTGCCACAGCGGTTTTCCACCGCCAGTGGATCCCACACCGACAGTTTGAACTGCTGCACATCATCGGTCTGCGGCGCCGGGCCGTCGTAGGTGGCCGCCGGGGGTTCCTGATTGGGGTCAACATTCTGTTGGACGTCGCTGCCACTATCGGAGCCACAGCCTGCCAACAGGAATAGAAATCCGAGGATGATTGGAGAGTGCTTTATCAGGTTCATCATCACTCTCCCTTGCAATAGTCGGCGGTGTCGATAAACGCGCGGCGCAGATCGAACCCGGCGTTGGCGAGATGGTCGGTGGCGGTTTCGATCAACTGGTGATCCTCGGGGCTACCCGGTTGGCGCAGGCACACCTGGCGAAAGACTTTTTCCACCTGACAACTGGCAAACGCTTCACTGTGAGCCAGTTCCATGCCCATGCTCTTGGCACCCTCACCGCTGCCCGGCAGTGCATCACTCCAGCCCAGCACCCGGTTGTTGCCCTCGCGCCAGTAGTTGTCCCACTGATCATCCATGGTCACGTAGCCATAGCGGAAGGTATTGGCATTGATATGGTACTTGGGCACCACGCGGGTGCCGGTTTCCGCTTCGGTTTCACCTTCGCGGTTGTAGGTCAGTCGGCCGTCCTCACCCTCGGGATCGGCGTCGGCATCATAGTCCCAGTTGTAATAGGCATAGGCCTGGGCCAGAGGATCCATGCCGTTATGACAGCCCATGCAGTTATTCAGGAAGACCCGACTGTCCCCTCCGGGGCTGCGACTGACATCCTGACGGATGCGGTCCGGGGTCAGGCTGGTGTCGTGCACCTGCTCCAGATCCCGGCACAGGTGATTGAGTAACGTGAAGCGGAACATGGCACGGTTGGTGCCCGCGTAAAAGAAGGCGCGCGCTGCGGCTCGACTGGTCATCACCCCGGCGGTCGCCTCGGCGGGCAGACCGTTGACATCCGACTGGGTGCGCTTGACCAGTACTTCCGGGTCGCCCAGCGGCAGGCCCTGGGTTTCCAGTGCCTCGTAATGCTGATTGTCGTCATTGGCATAGGCGGGCAATCCGCTGGCGCTTCCGACGTACAGAACGTTGTCGTAGAGCAGACCGCGAATGTCTTCCCCGTCGCGCACCATGCCGATAAAGGTGGCGGTGTAGTCGTTGAGCGGTGCAAACACGCTCTGATCCCGATTGGTCCAGGGCGTGGCCATGTTTTTCAGGGTGACGCTGTAAAAATGCTCATTGTCCATCGCCAACTCAACGGCGGCGTCGACGTCTCCCTCAGCGATCAGGTCGGCCATTTGCAGCAGTACGCTTTCACTGGGCGGCACGCCGGCAATGCGGTTGTGAATCTGCAGCGCCTGCTCCCGGGGGCCGGCCTGCGCCGCGACGCCAACCAGAATCAGCATCAGACAGAAAACGGAGCGCAGACGCATGACGCCGCGTAACGGAAGTTGGCGGGTGCTGTTCACGGTTATTCCCCAAGGCCATTGGTGCTTATCCGCCAGACCGGGCCACATTGGCCGGCGGGAGTCTGGTGGTTTTTGTGTAACATTTGACGCGCGTTCCAGACCATTATAGGGGTGATGCCAGCCAGTTCCCGTGCGGGTTTAGCCACGGGTTTTGATAAGTGGATCACACTTCCGGCATTCAACCCCGTTTTTTGGCACTGGATCCCATTCCGTCGGCCCTGAAAGCCCTGATAATGGCGCTTTTGCTCCGGGACATCCGTCATGACACTCAGTGCCACTACACGTGCGACATTGCTGCCGATTCTGGCCCTCGGGCTCACTGCCTGTGGCGGTGGCGTGGGTGACCCGGTAGGGCCCGGCGAGGACAGCGGCGGCGGTCAGACACCGGACCCGGTGGTGGTGGATTTTCCGATTGTCTATGTGCTGCGCCCCGTCCCCCGGGATGAGGACTCCGACGAAATTCTGGCAGAGGTACTGACCGAGCCGGCCCAGTTTAACGCTGGCGCCCGACTGTACTTCCAGGACCGGGCCACCGCGACGGCGGGCCGGCGGGAGCTGACCGCCGGGCTGTTCGATGAGGGGGCGCTTTACGATGTAAAGGACATTGCCCCCCACCCGGATGGGGACCGCTTCCTGTTTGCCCTGCGGGCGCCGGAGATCGAAGACGCGGATGACGACGAGCAACCCACCTGGAATATCTGGGAATATGACCTGAACACCGAGTCCCTGCGCCGGGTGATCAGCTCCGATCTAAGCGCCGAGGCAGGTCAGGACGTCAGCCCACAGTACCTGCCGGATGACCGCATCCTGTTCAGCTCCACCCGCCAGAGCCGCAACCGGGCGGTGTTGCTTGACGACGGCAAACCCCAGTTCGCGGCCCAGACCGAAAACGACAATCAGGACGCCCTGGTGCTCCACGTGATGGATGCGGACGGGCGCAATATCGACCAGATCAGCTACAACCAGAGCCACGACCTGCAGCCGCTGATCGACGTCGAGGGCCGGGTGCTGTTCACCCGCTGGGATGGTTTCGCGCAAAACCGGCTGAGCTTCTATCAGCTCAACCCCGACGGAACGGGCCTGGCGCCGCGCTACGGCTACCACAGCCTGGCCGGCAGTGAGGCACCCGCCCTCTTCTCGACCCAATTGACACTGGACGGTCAATTGCTGGCCATTGCCAAGCCACAAGACGAGCTGCTGGGCGGAGACCTGGTGCGGGTGGATGTGGCCAACCATGTCGAGAATGATCAGACTCTGGACGGTGTGGCGGGCGGCCCGGCCCAAACGTCACTCGCCGATCGACCCATTCCCCTGAACGGCGATATCTCCCGCGCCGGGCTCTACCACGCGGCCTATCCCATGCAGGATGGTAGTGAGCGCTTACTGGTCAGTTGGAGCCCCTGCCGGGTGTCCGTGCCCGATCCCGAGCAGGACGACGGCGTCCGGATTCGCCCCTGTACCGACGAATGGCTGACCACCGAGGGCAGCGAACCCGCCCCACCGCTGTTCGGCCTGTGGGTGTTCGACCCGGAAGGCCCCACCCAGCAGCCCGTCGTGCTGCCGGAAGAGGACCAGATGGTCACCGACCCCATCGCCCTGGAACCCCGCCCGAGACCCGGTTTCCAGGAGCCCCTGGTGGGCGAGTCCAACTGGGTCAGTGAAGGCGTCGGGGTACTGCATATTCAGAGTGTGTACGACCTGGACGGCGAGGCGAGCGTCGATATCGACGCGCTGATGGACCCGGCCCAGACCACGGCCGACGAGCGGCCCGCCCGCTTCCTGCGACTGCTGAAAGCCGTCTCCAGCCCGGACAACGATACCTTGAACGACCAGGACGACGAGGTGTTCGGCAACCGCTTCAACCAGAACCGGGGCCTGCTGGAAATTCTCGGCTATGTGCCCATCGAGCCCGACGGTTCGGTAATGACCAAGGTGCCCGCGGATATCGCCTTCAGTTTCGATATCGTCGATGCCGAGGGCACCCGGATCATGCCCCCGCACCGCAACTGGTTGCAGTTGCGTCCCGGGGAACAGCGCAATTGTCAGGGCTGCCACAGCGCCGACAGTGAAGTCCCCCACGGCCACCCCGAACGCGGGCCGTTACCCGCTTATACCGGCGCGGATACCGAGGGCCTCCCCTTTCCCAATACTCTACTTGCTGATATCGAAGGTCAGCCTGAAAACCCCATGATGGGAGAAACTATGGCCGAGCTCGAAGCACGAGTCGCGCTGACATGCAGCAACCCTGAAGAGCCAGACACATGTAGCTTTAGAGGCCCCCGCAATCCGAACGTGAATATCCGCTACACCGACATCTGGACCGACCCGGCGGTGCGCGAACCCGACCCGGATCACCAGCGCCTGTACAGCGCCCTGGCGGCGGACGATTACCGTGAGTACGCCAACGACGAAAACCCTGACGAAGGCCTGACCGTCTCGGCCACTTACCCGCCCACCAGCGAAGGCTGCCAGACCCAATGGACGGCGCTGTGCCGGGTGGTGATCAATTATGAAAACCATATTCAGAGCCTGTGGGAGCGTCAGCGGCTGCTGACCGAGGAAAACGACGAGGGTCAGGCGACGTTGGTCCTGGATGAATTCGATGAGCCCGTGGACCACACCTGTGTGGGCTGTCACACCCGTTTCGACGCCGACGATGCGCCTCGGGTCCCCGCCGGCCAGTTGGAGCTGACCCGCAATGCGGCAGGCAACGGCCAGATGACGTCTTACCTTGAGCTACTCAATGGTGACGATGAGGTGACGCTGGTCGATGGCGCGGTGATCGACCTGTTGGTGGAAACCGGGGAGTTTGAAACCGATGAGGAGGGTGAGCTGGTATTGGATGACGACGGCAACCCGATTCCGATTCTGACCACGGTGCCGGTACAACCGCCATTATCCCGAGGCGGAGCCGCTGCCAGCGCCGCGTTCTTTGCGCGTTTTGAGCAGACGAACGACCTGGCTGCCCCCGACGCAGTCGATCACCGTGGTATGCTCAACCCCGATGAACTCCGACTCCTGCGGGAATGGCTCGACACCGGTGCCCGCTATTACAATAACCCTTTTGACCGGGCGCGACAGGACGACGAATGAGGGACTTGGTTATTTTTCATGAGCAGGAACCTTTTTATGTGGCGTCACGTCCGGTCAGGGGCGGGGTATACCCTTCCAGGACTCGCTGTAAATACATCCCTGTACGCTCGGGATCGCGAATCCCGCGCTCTACGGTCCTGGAAGGGTATACCCCGCCCCTGACCTCCTCACTCTGTAGAAAACTCGGGAGGAGCCCCGCCCAAGGTCACAGGAGAGAGAGAGGTGAGATACAGCGCACTGAGGGCCGATGTGGGGTGAAGCGTTTCAAGACCCTCACCCGCGGGACTAGCGGTGAGGAGCGTACAGGGATGTATTTACAGCGAGTCTTGAAACGCTTCACCCCACAGCGGACCGGACGTTCAGCCACCGCAAAGCTCTCTACAGTGCTATTCACATTAGCGCTTTCGATAATCGCAATAACTACCCACGCCGACGCCCCGAAAGTCACCGTCGCCACCACTTATATCGACGTTCATACGGGTCCTGGCAAAGGCTATCCGATCTTTCATATCGTCGAAAAAGACGAAGCCATCACCCTGGAAAAACGCCGGACCGACTGGATCAAAATCACCACCCGACGCGGCAAAACCGGCTGGATACACGTCGACAGCCTGGCCAACACCCTCGACCGCACCGGTCAGGCCCCCGACATTCGTGCACCCGGTCGCGAGGACTATGGCGAGCGGCGCTGGGAACTCGGGTTTGCCGGGGGTGACTTTGATGGGGCCGACTCCCTCGGGCTCAACCTCGGGTTTCGCTTTACCGAACACCTCACCGCCGACCTGCGGCTGAGCCAAAGTACCGGGCAGTTTTCCGACAGCCGGATTGCCAGCGTCGGGTTGATGCACCAGCCCTTTCCCGACTGGTGGGTCTCGCCCTATTTCCGGCTGGGCACCGGGCAGATCCGGATTCAACCGAGTGCGACGCTGGTGGAAGCCGAGGACCGGGAAGACAACCTGTTTCAGACCAGCCTGGGTGCTTACGTCTACCTGACCCGGCGCTTTTTTCTGCGCCTGGAAATGACCCAACACCAGATACTCACCAGCCGCGACACCAACGAAGAGGTTAACGAATGGCAACTGGGTTTCAACGTCTACTTCTAGCCCTCGCCCTGGCGAGCACAGCACCGCTGGCCCTCGCTCAGGACGGGCCGCTGGGTGATATTGTCGGCCCGGACGAAGAGCGCCGGCGGATCAGCGAGCGCGACCTGGACACCGAGAATTTCGAGTTCGGCGTGTTCTACGGGCTGATGAGCGTGGAGGATTTCGGCAGCAATCCCGTGGCCGGGGTCAGCCTGAGCTATCATGTCACCGAAGCGATTTTCCTGCAGGCCAACGCCGCCCAAACCGAAACCCGGGAAACCAGCTATGAATTGCTGAGCGGCGCTGTGGAACTGCTCACCGAAGACCAGCGGGACTACACCTATTACAATCTTTCCCTGGGTTACAATTTCCTGCCGGGGCAGATTTATCTCACGGAAAACTGGAGCTTCAACACCAGCGCCTATGTGATCGGCGGCGCCGGCAATACCGAGTTCGCCGGGCAGGATTACTTTACTTACAATCTGGGCGCCGGTTTCAAACTGTACACCACCGACTGGCTGGCTCTGGACCTGGGCATGCGCGGCCACGTGTTTACCCACGAGCTGTTCGGCCGGGAGGTGGAAGTGAACAATCTGGAGGCACGTCTGGGCGTGTCGCTGTTTTTCTAATTATGATGATCGGGTTTTAAGAGAGGAGTTGAGCCATGAGATTGACGCACTATTTACTGGTCGCCCTGTTCGGTTTCGCGGCCTCGGCTTATGCCGAGAAGGCGCCGGACTTCACCCTGAAAAGCGACAACGGTGAGAACGTTCGTTTGGAAGAACAGCGCGGCAAGGTGGTGATGATCAACTTCTGGGCCTCCTGGTGTGCGCCCTGCCGTAAGGAGATGCCGCTGCTGGAAGAGCTGCACGACCGCTACGAGCAGGCCGGCTTCACCCTGTTCGGCGTCAACGTCGAGCAGAACCCCGAGGCCGCGCAAAAATTCCTGGACGATGTCGGCGTCACCTTCCCGATTCTGTACGACCCCGACAGCACCGCCAGCCGCGCCTACCAGGTCAGCGCCATGCCCACCACCGTGATGGTGGATCGCGATGGCAATGTGCGCTACGTCAACCGCGGCTACAAAGAAGGTGATGAAGCCAAGTACCGCGACCAGATCCGGGAGCTGATTCGCGAATGAAGCCGATTCGCTACAGCCTCGCGCTCACTTTCTGCGCTCTGCTCGGTGCCTGCAGTGTGCAGCCCTGGGTGCAACCCTACGAACGCCAGAAGCTGGCCGACCCGATCATGAGCTTTGATCGCGACCCGGCTTCCAGCAGTTATCTGGGTCATGTGCACGACGCCCGGGAGGCCGGTCGTGGCGCTGATGGCAGTGCGGGAGGCGGCTGTGGCTGCAACTGATCGATCGCGCACGCGGGCAAGGCACTGGCTGGCGCTACTGGCTGTCGGGTGTTTTGCCGGCACCGCCGGGGCGTCCGTACTGCCCGAAGAGCGCATCGATGTTCTGTATCACAGCTACGATGGGGGCGGCGTCAAGATTGACGGGCCTTCGGTGTTGGTGCGCAAAAGCATTGGCGAATCGGTCTCGGTGTCCGGTAAGTATTACGTCGATACCGTCAGCGGCGCGTCCATTGATGTGGAAGCCGCTGGGGTGGACGTCAACTCTGCCGCCAGCCCCTACGCCGAAGAGCGCACCGAATACAATGCCGGCATCGACTACCTGAACGACCGCACCTTGATCAGCGCCGGCTACGCTACCAGCCAAGAAAATGATTACGACGCGGAAACCGTCAGCTTCGGTATCACCCAGACTTTTTTTGGCGACCTGACCACCGTCAGCCTCACCACCAGCTACGGCGACGATGTAATCGGTCGCAACGATCGACCGGACTTTGAAGAGCATCTGGAGCGCCGCCGCTACGGACTGACCCTGACCCAGATTCTGCGCACCGACCTGATTGCCGCGTTCAGTTATGAAGCGGTCATTGACGAAGGTTTTCTGAACAATGCGTATCGGCAGGTGCGCTACCGGGACTCCAGTAGCGCCCGTGGCTATAGCTATCAACCGGAGGTCTACCCCAACACCCGCAACAGCGACGCCTTCGGTCTGCGGGCCATTTACCACCTGCCCAACCGCCGCTCCGCCCTGCGCGGGGAGTACCGATACTTTCAGGACAACTGGGCGATCGAAGCCCACACCGGTGAGCTGCGCTACACCCACAGTCACGACGACAACTGGTTGTTCGAGTTGAAGTTGCGCCACTACGATCAGACCGGCGCGGACTTTTACTCGGATCTGTACGACTTCCGCGACGCCCAGAACTACCTGGCCCGCGATAAGGAAATGGGGCCCTTCAGCTCCAATACGATTGGCTTGGGTGCCACCTATAATTTACCGCGCTTCGCCATCCCGGGTTTTGAACGCAGCAGCATCAACCTCTATTGGGACCACATCCGTTTTGACTACGAAGACTTTCGCGATGTCCGGGTTTCCCCCGACGACTACGCCGCCGGGGAAGAACCTCTGTATCAGTTTGATGCCAACGTGATCCGATTTTATCTATCGTTCTGGTTCTAGACGACTCGACGTAAACGTTAGGTTAGATAGACGGGCAGCATCCTTACGCGAGGTTCGCGATAGAAATCTGAGTAACCCCCTGGATGAGTCAAGAATCCGCTAAAAGTGTTCTTCTTTGCTATGTCGAACACGAACAATCACGATTCTGCTGGTTTCTTCCCGATACCGGAGAATATATTCACCCGCCCCGAACGTCAGCATGAGGTCCCGATAATCGCCCATGTTTTCCACTGGCACTCCAGCTTCCGGGTTATCTTGCAGAATCCTCACGCCTTCAACAATTCGCTGGGACGCCCGCTGTGCGGCGAGGGGGTTTTGGGATTTAAGAAAGTTTCTAAGGCGGGCAATATCTTTGGATGCGTCCGGCAGCCAGACTATTTCACGGGGCATGACTTCTCCTGATCCGTACCCCAGGATTCGAGCCAATCCATCATGGCGTCATTATCTACAGTCTCACCCGTCTCCTGGTACTCCTCCCAACGCGCCAAAGTGAGCTCATTTTCATGCTCCTTGCGCTCTTCTTCCTCGATATACCGGGTCAAAGCCTCTTTTGCCAAAAAGCTCTTAGAGCGTTTTGTCTTGGCGGCCAGAGCACTTAGACGGCTTTCAAGCTGCTCATCCAGGCGAACACCCAACATAAAGTCACCCGTTTACCGTTGTTAAACAATGATTAACAACGGTAACACCACGGCTGATCATTTGCCAGTTTTTCCGCAAGAGGAAGATCTCACTGCGCCGACCGGACGGAGCGTCAGGGGAATCAGGGGCAATGGTTGTGGCCCCGGCTATTTACCTCGCGGCCCGATAAACAACCAGATGATAAAACCGAGGAAGGGGAGGAACAGCAGGACCAGGATCCAGATGAGTTTGGCGGTGCTCGACTCTTTACTCTGGGCCACCTGCAGCAAGGCGTAGATGACACAGATCAGCAGGATAAGACCCAGAATACCGGTAATCTCGATGGACATTGAACGCGCTCCTTTCTCTGGTTGATGGCGAGAACTCTGCCGGGGTGGCAGTGATTATCTCGGCAAGAAATCGAAAGTATAGTTCACTTGGGTCACGGTCACATCCGCGTCGGGGAAGGTGATCAGCAGAATTCGGGCCAGCAGGCGCTGTTCAAGTTCTTCATTGTTCAATTCACTGGACTCGATCCGCGCTTCGGAGATTTCCCCGCTGGGCTCGATGACCATACGCACCACCAGTTTGCCCTGCAGAAGCGGGTCCTGGCGCAGGGCGCGGTTGTAGATGGCAAAGATGGCGCCCATGTGCTGGTCGATGACCTGTCGGATTTCCTCGTCGCTGCGAGCGGCCAGCTCTCTCGGGCCGCTCGCGGCGGCTTCTGCTTCGGCGGCTGCCAGCGCTTCCGCCTCATCGCTGACCCGGGTCGATTCCCGGGCGGCGAGTTCGCCTCCACCGGTATCCCGGCTGAGTTGATCGGTATCGATGCCACCGCTGTCCTCGGCGACCTGCCCTTCCAGGCGGTTGCGGTCGGGCCGCTCGGCCTCGGACTGACCCTCGGACAGGGCGGCCTGCTCGACCTTACGGGTATCCAGGGTATTGCGCATGGCGGCCAGAGCGTCCCGATGTTGCATCAGGCCACTGCGAGCGGCGGTTTCCCGGGCCTCTTCCACCCGGGCAGGGGGCGGTGGCTCAGGTTGAGGCTCGGGTTCCGGCAGGGGTTCGGGCTCAGGCTCCGGTTCTGTCTCTTCCGGCTCGGGTTCGGGCTCCGGTTCCGGCTCGGGCTCAGGAGGCGGTGGCGGCTCCTCTTTTTCCAGTATCACCCGGGCCAGTTGCGGTGGCAGCTCCGGTGCCTCGTCCCGGCTGGGCTCTGGCAAGGGCACGAACGGAATCACCAGCCCGAGAATGAGCAACAGTATGATCAGCCCGCGCAGAATTCGCCGGTAGCGCTGATCGTCCTCGGCGCTGGATTCCCAGGGCAGATCGGTGTTGGGGCTCGGATATCGGGTCATATCAGCCCTCGGCCTCCGAGGCGATCTGGTCGACCGCCAGAGCGATATCGCGATAGTCCGAGGCGGCGCAGGTGGCCATCACTTTTTTCAGCAGTTTATAGGGAATGCCTTTATCCCCCATGATGGTGATCGGTCGGCCGATCTGCGCCTCGGCCTCCGTCAGCGGTCGGGCACGCTCGGCGCGCAGGGCCAACTCTTCCGATAAACCGGGGATCTCTTCGTCCTGCTGCGCCAGAACATCGGCCACGGACGCCACCGGTCGACCGTTTACCAGAATCTGCTCATCCCCCACCACCAGCAGCAGACTTTCATCCGGTTGCTGGTCCGCCACCGAGGCGGGCAACTCGATATTTTTATCCCGGCTGAGCACTTCCACCTCGGAGGAGTTGACCAGCAGGAAGAACACCAGAATGGTGAAGATGTCCATCAGGGACACCAGATTAAGCTTGGGCAACTGACTCAGGCGACGGTGGTGCCGGGCCATCCGGCGGGCGCGCATGGACTGCTTCATTCGCTCGCCTCCTGTGCGGGGGCATCGCCCAGGGAAATGACCGGGAAGAGTTCGGCGTTCACTACCGATGCGGCCACTACCGCCCTGAAGGATCGGGCGGTGTCCATCGCACTGACCAGCGTCTGATAGGGAGTATCCGGCTCGGACAGAATGACAATATCGTTTTTGTCGATGCCCTGGTTTTTGAGCGTCTGTTTCACCTGCTGGAGCAATTCCGACAGGGCGGGCAGGTCCGGCTCACCGTCTTGATGAGGCACCCGCTCGACGGGAACACCGGCGGGGAAATTGACCTGGAAATGATCGTCACGAATGATCAGTTCAATCTGCTCATTGGGCTCGTCGGTTTCGCTCGCTTCGCTGCTGGCACTTTTGGGCAGTTGCAAATCCAGTACGGTGATGCGGGCGAATACCATGCTCATCAACAACACCGGCACCAATATGATCATCAGATTCATAAAGGAGGTGATGTCGAGCTCCGCTTCTTCTCTGTGTCGATGGCGCCGTCGATGAAACATCGCGCTTGCTGTCCTTTAACCGGGTAAGAAGGCCGCGAGGACGGCGTCAGGCTTGTGCCGATGGTTCAGAACCGGGCTTACCGCTCGCCCGCTGAGCCGTGCCCACCCCCATCAGGTTCAGGCATTTGACGCCCGCCATTTCGAGACTGTCGATGATCTCGGTGGTTTTGGTCTGCAGGGTGGCGTGAAACAACAACAGGGGAATGGCCGACATCAGACCAAAGGCGGTGGTATTCATGGCCACAGAAATACTGGCCGAGAGCAGGTTGGCTTTTTCCGCCGGGTCGGCATCGGCCACTGCGGTAAAGGCGGCGATCAGACCGATGATGGTGCCGAGCAGGCCAAGCAGTGTGGCGATATTGGCCAGAGTCGCCAGATAGGGCGTGCGCTTCTCCAGACGGGGCATGGCTTCCATCACGCCCTCTTCCATCGCCAGCTCAATGTCGTCGCGACGCTGGGATTGGCTCATCCGGGCGACGCCCGCACTGATGATCCGGGCAATGGGGGCTCGGGAGGTCTGGCCGAGTTTCATCACGCCGGCGTAATCGCGCTTTTTCAGCAGTGGCATCAGTTGCTGAAAGGCCTTGCGGTTGGCGGACTTGGCGTGAGTCAGGTAGAGCCAGCGCTCCAGCGCCACGGCCACCCCTACCACCAGCACCAGTGCAATGGGATACATGAAGGGGCCGCCGTTCTGGAAAAAACGCAGCACGGTAGTGATAAATTCCATGGGTATTGCCCTCAAAATGCAAACGCGACGTCGCCCGTATAGAACGACGGATGTTTATAAAGCCTGCTATGTTTTTTTGAATATATTTTTTGAAATAGTGTTGAGACGGGCAAACCCGCCTGACGCGTTGATCATTATGCCGACTTGGCCGCAGCGAAACTGTGAAGCAGGTTGATTTTTGGGAGGATTCCGCTGCCGTTCAGTCGGCGATTTCGACCGTCTCTTCCCGCTGACGCAAGGTGCGCTGCAGTTCATCCCGTTCGACGTGACCGAAGACGCTCTCCAGTTGCCGCTCCAGGGGGTCATAGTCCGGCTCAGGACTTTCCGGAGTCTGCCAGGGCACCACATGAAAAACCTGGGGCTGCTCGCGGTTGCCGGTCACCCGGGATTCCAGCTCGATCACCGGTCCGGCGTCCCGCTCAGCGTCGGTTTCACTCTCTTGCGCCCAAAGCGACGCGGATAACCCCGCCAGCAGCAAGAAAAACAGCCCTCGAGTCCAATGGTTCATTGTGCCTCCTCTGCGGCCAGACGCCGCTCCAGATCGACGATCCAGCCCGCCACCCGACGGTCCGGTTCATCCTGACGCTGCTGGTAGGCGCGGTAGTGCAATAGCGCCTGTTCACCTTCGCCCCGATACAGGTCCAGCAAGATCCCCAGGTTCAGGTGGCTTTGGGCGTGAAACGGCCAGACCGTCAGCGCCTGCCGATAGGACTGCTCGGCGGCCTCGAAATCACCGGCCTCACGCTGCAACAGGGCCAGCTGGTTGTAGGCATCCAGGTTATTGGGATTGATCGACAGGGCCTGCTCAAGGGCGGCCTTGGCCTCCGTTACCCGACCCTGTTCACTGTGAATTTTCGCCAGGTTGACCCAGGGGCCGGACAGTGCGGGATACTGCTCGGTCATCGCGCTCAGCAGCTGCTGTGCCTGTGCGTCATTGCCCTGGGCCATGGCCGCCAGAGCCCGGTCGAAGTCCGCCTGCGCCCGAGCGCTGACACTCACCGCCATCTGTTCGTAAGGGTTGGGGGTTACCGGGCCTTCGGGCAGCGCCGATGGCGCCGATGCCTCGGTTGACACGTCCACCTCCGCCTCCGGCTCCGATTGGGGCGCCGTGGCACAGGCGGTCAGCCCCAGAAAGGCACACAGCATAGTCAGCCGCCGCACAGCATTCAGATCAGTAAATCCCACGGCTAACCTCCGCCACCTGTTCTTCCTTGCCATAGCGGGCCGGCAGTATCTGAGCCAGGGCTCCGAAGCTCTCTTTGACCCACAGGTCGTAAACGCCGCGCTGGGTGCGTCGGGCATTGATTTCGTAGAGTTCGATGGCTTTTTCCTCGAAGGGATAGGCCTGCTCTTCCAACAGAATATCGTACTGCTCCAGCTCCAACACCCCCAGACCTTCCGGGCGCTCGGAGTCCATGAGGTCACGCCCCAGTTGGTGATAAATCGCGGCCATACGGTGGCTGGCACGGGTACTGAATTCCGCCACCCCGTAGTCCAGAATGGCCTCCTGATCCGCCAGGGCCCGCTCCAGGGCTGCGCGTTTGCGTTCCAGGCTCGGCCCCAGAGGCAGGCGCAGTCTGATTTGACTGAACGCATTGAAACTCGACTCCGCCAGTTCGCTGGCGGCGAAGGCGGCAAGGTAGTTGGAGCGACCCTCCCCCGACTGATGACCATCCACCAATCGACGCAACCAGAACGCGCGTTTGTCCGCCTCACCGGTCTGCCGATAGAGCTCGGTCATCTGGTACTCCGCCTCCCGCCGGTCGGCCCCCGGTTGCGGATAGTTGTGTGCATAGCGTCGAAAGGCGTCGATCGCTTCACTACGCTCCCCCGCACGCTGGTATAGCTCAGCGGCCAGGTAGAGCGACTCGCGCTGCAGCTCGGGATCGTCGCTGATCTGCTCGACCCGGCGCAGCTCGGCGGCCGCCGCCAGCCAGTTTTCCCGGGCCTGATAGACCCTGGCCAGACGCACCGGAATCTGCGCCTGCAGTGGGCTATCGGGATAAGCCGCCCGGAACGTCTCCAGGGCCTGTTGCGCCTCGGGCCAGCGTTCAAGCTGCATCAGGTAGTGCGCGGTATCGAACTGGGCCTGGACCGCCACTTCGGTGGTGGGCAGAGTCTCGGGAATCTCCGCGAGCAATGCCACCGCCCCGGACATCTCCCCGGCGTCCAGTTGCTGGCGGGCGCGCTGGTACATACTGGCGGCGATACGCTCACGCACCTCGGCCTGACTGGGCGCGCCGTTAATGCTTCTGGCGCTACCGTCTTCGGTCTGGGGCCAGCGCTCGAGCAACTGCCAATAGGCCCGCTCCGCAGCGGCAAACTGTCCCAGATCGAACTGACTGTGGCCGAGTACCAGCCAGGCGCTGAACTGCTCGTCAGCACTGGCCGGCGGCTGCCAATCAAGCAGTCTCTGCGCCAGGGCGGCGGCGCTATTAAGCTCACCGCGTTCGAGCTGTCCGCGGGCCAGGTGACCGAGTACACCGGTGGCTCGCGGGTCATCGGCATACTGATCCGCAAACTGCTGGCCCACTTCCAACCGCCGGGCCCACCAGTGATCGGTCTCCGGCCCGGCGCGGCGCTCCAGCTCATCGGCGAGCAACACCGCCGCGTAGCCGGCCTCGCGGCCGTACTCCGGGTCTCGGTGGTCAAACGCCACCCGGCGGTAGTGCTCCAACGCTTCGGGCCACTGCCCGGCGGCATTGAGGGCTTCGGCCAACAGAAAACGCTGCTCCGGTACGGCCGGGTCTTCGGGGAAACTGGCCACGAACTCCCGGTACCAGGTGGCGGCATGGGCAAACGCCTGCCGGGTCCGCTCTTCCCCGGCACTTTCGTCCGCCAGACGTTGGGCCCGGGCGTGCTGAAAGTTGGCCAGCGCTGGCAGAAACTCGCGCAATGACTCTTCGACCAATGCCCCCGGCTGACCGCCGCGACGGAACCAGTAGGCACTGAGCAGCCCGTAACGGCGCACAAACTCCTGTTGGCCGGCACGCACCAAGGTGGGGTAGCGTCCCTCCCGGTAGGTGTCAATCTGGGCCAGGGTGAAGCCCGGGGCCAGATCGCTGTCGGGGTTTTCGGCCACGTACCGTCCGTAGGTGTCGGCGGCGTCGCGCACCCGCTCCTGTTCGCGGTAGGTTTCTGCCAGGCGTTGATAGAGCCGATGCTCATAGGGGCGGGCGCCGATCCGGCGCTCCAGCTCACCAATGCTGTCAGGCCCCTCGAGATAGGCGAATGACAGGGCCATGGCACGCAGGGCATCGCCCGCCACCTCGGCCTGGGCACCACTGAGTTGCGCCCAGGCCCGATCCAGTTGTGCCGCGTCATCCGCCGGCAGGAGCAGATGATCCAGGACGCCGGCAAAACTCACCAGTGCCTCGGGGTAATCCCCCTGCTTGAACTGGGCCCAGGCGCGCATGTATAGGGCGTTCTGACCGAACTCGGGAGCCGCGCCCACATCCGGCAGCAGCTCGCGGTAAAGTGCCTCGGACGCCGCGTAATCCCCTTGCGAGAAGGCCCGCTCGGCACGGCGGAATTGGGCCTCGGCGTAGTAGCGCGACTCGGGGAACTGCTCGGCAAGCGCCACCAGTGTCCGATTCGCTTCCTCCATACGGCCATCCAGCGCGTAGGCTTTGGCCAGATGGTAGTAAAGATGATCCGGGGAGGCCGGCGGTTCGATGCCGTCCTCCGCCCACCGGCCTTCACGGTAATCGCTCAGCAGGGCCCGGTAGCGCTCGATCGGCCCGCCAAATTGCGGCTCGACACTGTCCGAACGTGCCAACGCCGCTTCGCTGCGGGCCATCGCCAGATCCGCCAGACGCCAGCGGATGTCCAGTTGCAGCGCCGGATCCTGCGCCACCGCCAACGCCCGCTCGTAACGCTGGGCAATGCGCTCGGCCGACTCCGGGGTGAGCGCTTCGGACCCCGGCAACCGGGCCTCGGGCAATGCCTCCAGACCACCGTGCCGATTCCCGGAACTCACGCAGCCTGCCATCAGGGCCAGGGCACTGACCAAGCCCAGGGATCTGAAGACGCGACTCACGGTGCACCTCCCTGTTCGCGCAGCGCGCGATCCTGCAGCCGGGCGGCGCCCAGTCGCACGCGAGAAAGGTACTGCGTCAAACGGGCCTGGTGTTGTGCCAGGTGCGTCTGCAGGTTGTCCGCGAGCTGCTCGGCCTGACGCTGCTGCGCCTCATCAAGGCGTTGCCGCTGGCGCACAATCGCCTCGGTCCGCTCGGCGATACGGGCCAGTGCCGGTTCAATATCCGGGTTGTCCGCAATCACCGTGCGGACCCGGTCTTGCCGGGTGCGCAACTGCGCCAGGGCCCGGTCCAGGTCCCGCTGCTGTTTGCGCACCCGCCACAGATGGTCTGGATAGTCCTGAGCGGCACGCCAGAGCAATATACCCCGGTACAGCGCCAGTCGGTCCCGGGTTTCCCGGGGGTTCTCCAACTCGCCCGCCGCCGTCAGCCGATCGGCCCGCTCACGCGCCGCCTCGACGCGCTCGTATAGGCGGCGGGTTTCGTCATCCGCCAGGGCCAGATAATCCGACCGGGCCTCGATGTCCGACAGGCGGGCGACCAGAGGGGCACGTCGTTCACGCAACTGCCCGATCTGGGCCCAGAGTTGGCGCCGTGCGACATCCGCCTGACGGTCATTGCGCAGAGCACGCTTGTTCCGCAACAGTTGGCCGTAGTGGGCCAACTTCTCGGGCCAGTCCGCCAGCAGTTGCGCCTGATCACGCAGATCGCTGAGCGCCTGTACCTGACTCTGAAACGGACTCTGATTGACCCAGTCAGACAGGTAGGGATCGGCGCTGGCGGCAACCGTGGATTCGGTCAGCGTCAGCCAGTTTTCACGGCCTTCCAGATACAGGGTGCCCCGGGGGTCGGTGGCCGCCAGTTGGCGGCGCAGATAGGCGGGGGTCAGTTGTCGCCGGAGCTGATCTACCCGGGCGAGCTCTTCCTCCAGACGCGCATCGGCCCGATCGTAAGCATCCAGCGCCGCCTGGGGAGCGTCGAGTTGGGTGTAGGCGTAGGGGAGGGCTACCAACGCCTCTTGGGCCGCGCTACCGGTGAGTGAGTGCTCACCCAGAGCCTGCCAGGCGCGGACCGCGCGGGCGGGCTCCCCCCGCTCCAGGGCCGCCCAGCCGTAGCCCAGCAGTGCCTGGTCCGCATCCTCGCGGGACAGGCGCACCCGATCGAAGGCCTGCTCGGCGCGCTCGAAATCCTGTTCCAGCAGAGCCGTAAACCCCAGGGCGGTAAAGGCCCGATCGCGCAGGGTCAGGTATTCGGCTTTGTGACGCTCTTGGCGGGGGACTTCCTCCACCAACACCTGGTAGTAGTGCCGGGCCTGCTCCCGATCACCGGCCCGGGCGAAAGCGCCGCCGAGGTTGTAGAGCACCACCGGGGCCCATTCACCCAACTGGTCCCACAACGTCTCAGGGTCCACGGGCTCGGGCTCACCGGTGCGCAGGCGCCACTGCCACTCAAGTGCACGACGCTCCCGGGCGAGGTCCGGGTCGAGGGCATCACCCAATCGCGCCCAGGCATCGGTGGCCTGCGCCCAATCGCCCCGCAGATAGTGAAGCTTACCCAGATAGAAACGTGCCGCGTCGCGCTGTGCCGGGCGGCCAGACAAGGCGGACTCCAGCAGACGCTCGGCACTGGCCGACATGCCGAAGGCCATACGGATGGCACCCTCGTGGACCGCCCCCCGGTCAAGCCCGAGGTCCCCCTGCTTTCGGGCCACCATCAGCTCGCTCAGGGCCGGCAGGTAATCGTTCTGATAGTAGTGATAGCGAGCCACGCCTTCACGCAGCTCGGCCTGGCCCCAGGTAACCGGAGCCAGGCCGAGCAGGGCAAACGACAGTGGCAGCGCCCAATGCCTCATTGCAGCGCCCACTCCTCAATGGCAAAAACCGGCTGCAGTTTGCGCTCGGAGTCCACGATTTTCAGCTCCAGCACCAGCGGCTCCTGACCTTTTTCCACCACCAGATCGGCGCCGCGTTTGTAATCCCGGCCGTCGGGCCCGATGCCCGTAAAGACCGCGCTGATCTCATGTTCGCCGGAAGTGAGGTTACCCAGATAGAGCCGCTGAACGCCGCCTCGATACAAGGCTTCGCGCTGAGCATCGGTATACAACTGTGCGGCCACCGGATCGCCATCTACCTGAAGGCGCACCCCGTCCAGATGAAAGAATTCCCCGAGATCCACCGACAGGTACACCGCTATTTGGCTCGATGCCGGATAGAGTAGCTCTTCTTCCAGAATCAGCAGGTCGCGGTTGAGGTTCAGGGTGTCCTCTTTAAGCTGCTCCAGATCGGCCTCGAGATCACTTTGGGCCCAGGCCAAAGGGACGGCCAATACAAGGGCCGCACAAAGTCCGACAAGCCGCCGCACCGGACGGAAGGAATGGGATGACATTGGAAGGCTCTCCTGACGGAAACGTGCGAGTTCTGGCGCAGCTTACAACGGCTTATTATTTTAGTGGCACCGGTGCGCTGGAATTGTGACGGCGCGCACACTTGGCCTATACGGCGCCCTATTCTTCGGGGTCAATCAGTCCATCACTGTAATGCACTCGACCGTCGTCGGTGATCACAATGGCTTCGAATTCCGGCTGCCGATTGATCAGCGCCAGGCCCGCCTCCAGACCGAGAACAAACACGCTGGTTGAGAGCGCATCGGTGTCCATGGCCCGTGGCCCCAGAACCGTCGCGCTGATGATGCCCCGCGCCGAAGTACCGGTGCGAGGATTGAGAATATGGTGAATGCGCTCGCCCTGCGCATCCACAAAGTAGCGCTCGTAATCGCCGGAGGTGGAAATGGCCTCGTTATTTAGAGGCACTACAATCGCCACATCTTCGGGCGCACGGGGGTTTTTGATGCCCACCCGCCAGGGGCGACCACGATGATCGCCGATCAGACGGGTATCGCCTCCGGCGCTGACGCTGGCATGCTCTATACCCCGTGCACGCAAAAGCTCAATGGCCCGGTCCACACCGTAGCCTTTGGCAATACCACCCAGATCGACATACAACTTGGAATGGCCAAACCAGACGGTATCTTCTTTCCGGTCCAGGTAAATCCGTCGGTAATCGATGGCCGCCAGCAGCGCCTTGCGGGTGGCGTCGTCCGGCTGACGGCCCGAGCGGTAGTCGTAGAGACGCCCGACCGAACCAAAAGTGACATCGAAGGCACCCCCGGTCAGTTCCCCGTAGTATTTGGATCGAGACAAGAGTTCGGTGAGTTCAGCGCTGATCGTCAGAGGCTGCTCATCAGTGGCCTCGGGCGCTTCCCGGTTCAGGCGGGACAGCTCACTGTCCGGTTTGTAGGGACTGAAATGGCGGTCGATACGATGCAGTTCGTTCATCACTGCGGCCAGGGCGGCCCGCCCCTGCTCAGGATCGTCGTGCCAAAGGCGAGCCACCACTTCGGTGCCCATGATGGCCTGCTGGTCGCTGTACCACTCGGCGGTACTGGGCGAGCTGCCCAGTACCAGGAGCCCCAGCATCATGAACCTGAGAGCGATGACGACCGGGAGGCGGGGCATCATCATGGCGCGCCGTCAGAACTGCAGGTCGACGTGGTAGCGGTTGCCCTCTTGGTGGTCGAGCACCATGGGCAGCCATTCGCGCGCCTGGATCTGGTCACTGAAAGCGCCGGTCAACTCCAGCTCACCTTCCACAAAAATGCCTCCGGCGAGGGGCAGTCGGGTTTCCACTTCCAGATCGATGGGACCGTCGAGATCAAACACATCTGCCACCAGCGCATCGCGTTCGGCATCGTAGCGGGCCTCGGCGGCGAAGCTGCCGAGTGTCACCCAGGTGCCGTCCGCCTGAACCCTCGCGCCGGTCCAACTGAGGTTGCCCTGCAGTTCAGACAGGCGTCCGCCCTTCATGCGCATGGTTTGAATATTGGCCGCAAGCTGTCCCTGAATCGGCACCGGAACCCCCGCCTGGATCAGGCTCGCCGGCGCATCGACACTGGTGTCGCTGACCCGGACCGAGCCGCCCAGTCCAGCGCAGACCCGCCCGTCGATGTTCTGGTTTTCCAGGGTGGCGCTGACATCCGCGCAGGGTGTCAGGGTAAGCAGGGACCAGGGGCTGAGTTCCCAGCGAAGCGCACCCAGTGAGTAGTGCCGATTGTCGATCTCGATACTGGCCATGCGCGCCTGCCCGGACCAGACGGTTCCCTGCACGCCGCTGAGTCCGAGGGTGTTGCCCTGGGTCATGAAGTAGGCGGCCCAGGTCGCGGGAATGCGGGTCAGGGCGAACAGCAGGGTCAGGACGATCAGCAGGAGTATCCAGCGGATCGGGGGAATGAATTTTGACAGGGTGTCCCACATAGCGTTGTCGTTATCTCAGTTTTTTTGCAGTCGAATATTGACGGTCACGCGACCCTGTTCACTGGTCCCGGCCATGGAGAAGTCCACCACGGAGACGCCATGCTGGTACTCCATGTCGTAGAGCCATTGGATAAACCGGTCGTAGGGCACGTCGTCCAGGCGTACTCTGACCTGGCCCCCGGTACCCGGCTGGAAGCCACTCATGCTGAGGTTGTTGGCACGCAGGCTACTGTCCACCAGGGCACTGAGGTTACTGTCGTTCTCCCGATCACTTTGAGCATTACTGCGCGCCTGCTCAATCTGGGCGGCCAGCAACTCCACTCGCCCAAGGGACTGACTCACCGCCCGATTGGCATTGAGCTGGCGCTCTTTCCAATCCGCCATGGGCACCAGCACCGCTTTCCATAAGAGGTATAACAGTACGGCCACGCCACCGATCAGAAGAATGGTCTGCTCGCGCCGGTTATAGCGGGAGAGCCAATCAAATACCGCTTTCATGGGCGACCTCCGGTAACTTTCAGGCGAGCCGTGTGACTGTCGCCCTGGGCACTGGCGCTGAGCAGCTCAGCCTGCAACCCTCGGGTCTGAATGTCACCGCGTAGGGATTCAATGGCGTTGAAGGTGTCGGCTCGGACGTTAAGGCTCAGCTCACCACTGCGGGCCGCATAGGACACCGCACTGAGAGTGACCCCGCCGGATTCCGCCAACGCCGGGAACAGATCGCCTAAAAATGGCGTCACCTGACCACTGGCACTGGCCGGCTGCAGCTCGGTCAACTGCTGGCGCAACTGACGCTCGGCGTCCACCAAATTGCCCGGGCCCGCCACCGAACGATACACCTGCTCGATGTCCCGGCGAATCTCGATATTCTCCGCTTCCAGTTGATTCACCTGATAAACCGTCACCCCCACATACAGGACGAGACAGGCAGCGGCCGCCACTACCACGCCCTGCCAGGAGCGCCACCAGCGCTCAATCGGCAGTCGCTGGGAGAACTCGCCCTGACACAGATCCACGCGGCCGGTTTCGGCAAAGTCCAACTGCCAGAAAGGCACCACGGCCTGTTCGTCAATACGGTCCTGGAGTTCATCCGGCAACAGCGCCTTCAGAGTGACCAGTTCCGCATCGGTCTCCGCCCGCAGGTTGAGCCGGGGCAGATTATCCACCCGGTTCTGAGCGGTGAGCAGCATCTGCAGACTCAGGCGCGCCTGCTCCCGATCGAGGCTGAACCCCAGGTTGGGGGCGTACCGCACCAATAACTGATCGCCCTGCATCTGCAGGGTCCAGTAGGGATACTGCTCGGACAGGTCGGTCTCTGGTGGCAAGGGCAGCATCAACGGCAGGGGCCAGGTGCGCTGGACCTCGATATGATACTCGCCCAGACGATCGAACAACTGGCGCAACCAGGATTGCTCGACATAGGCGGCGATGGCACGCCCTTCACGTACCGGACCGAGCGCGAAATGAAACTGCTCAATGTCGCCAATCACGCTCTCTTCAAGCTGGAAGGGCAAAAGCCGACGCAGATGTTTTTTTTCGGCTTCCGCGTATTCCAGCTCGCGAGTGACCACCTGGTTTCCCGGCAGCAGTAACCAGACGCTGTGATGCCCCTCCCCGAGCATCGCCCCCAGGGTATCGAGATCCCCCGAGGCGGCGCTATCGAGCAACGGTTGCCCGTCGGCATCGAACCAGCACCAGCGAAACTGGTCCTGGGCGCGATTGGTGTAAAGCACAAGTTGGTTGGCCATAAGCGCTATCGTTGTTGTTCCGTTATCCGACGGCTGATCCCGTCTGTAAATTGATTGGGCGAATACCCACGCCCGTCAGTACACATCTGTGCGACGCACCACGGTCAGCTCGTCATTCGAGCGCTTCAGGATACTGCGCATCGCCCGGCGCTGCTCCACCAGAGACGCGACCGTATTGACCGCAAAGTGGCTGGTGTTCACCGACAGGGTTCCGGTTTCCGGATTCACCCCCAGGCTGGCCCAGACACTGTCACCCCGGAAGCTGTTGACGTCCGGGTAAAAACCTTCCGCCGGCCAGCCCTGACGCAGCAGCTCAACCTGGGACTGACTGAGTGGCAGCAGGTCCTCGGTACTGTTTATGGTCCGCAATAGCCGGTCGGACATCGTATTGACGTTGGTCTTCAACCCAGCCGGCAACACCGTCAGGTGCGGTCGTAGCAGCTCCATCAGTTCCGGCGTGATGTGCCGCACCAGACGCAGCTCTTCCACACTGGCAAAGGTCCGGTTGGCCGGCAAATACTCCGGGTCCAGGCCCAGGTAGTAATCGCCCTCGGCGCCGCCGAAACCGCTCACTTCGTTGTCCGGGTCCATCCAGTCCACCACCGATTCGAGTATGGCGATGGCCTCATCGGGGTTCAACGGCACCCCCTCCTCATCAAACGTCTGCAACAGACGGATGAAGCGCCGCTGCATCTCCGTGTAGCGCTCCGGGTCATTGTGCGCCCGCTGGGAGTTCAGGTTGCCACCCCCGAGATCATTCAGGTTGATGCGGCTCTGAGCGTCGGTGATCGACACAAACAACCAGACGCCGCCCAGCTCCACCGGGGTTTCGCCGCCCCAGCCTTCCTCCGGGTAGTCCACTTGCGGGTCCGGGTCGAGCTCCAGCACAAAGCGGGCCACGGTCTCCGCCGCCAGCAGATAGGAGCGCGCCTGGGCGCCATGCCAGCGGCTCTCGGCCTTGGCCAACCCCAACTGATACTCACCGGTAAACTTCACCGCGAGCCCGGCCACCACGCTGACGATCAGCAGGGCCATGATCAGCACGGCGCCGCGCTCAGTCCGCATGGAACTGCGTAATTTCAAACAGGCGTTCACTGACACCGACGCCCTCCATTTCTATGCGCACCAGAACCGCCAGGGGCAACTCCGCCGGGTTGCCCCCGACCTGATCCGGGTCGGGCCAGGCCTCGGCCCAGTCCCGCAAGTAATCGTCACCATCCAGAGCGCTGCGTCCGGAGCGGGACAGCAGCGCCTGGGACAGGAAGCGGAGCTCCACACTCGTCACCCCGTCCAACAGCCGCTGTCGAAGCGCCTGTTCCTCAAAATCATACTCATCGAAGGGCCGGTTGCGGACCGGCCGATAATCCCGCCACAGCGTTCCCTCTTCGAGGCGATAACTGACTTCCTGCAGGTCACTGCGCAACCGCTCCATCGGGTTCAACCACGAATGGCGGGTAAACAGCATCAACCGCTCCTCCTGACCGATTCCCCCAAACGGATCGGCGGCAAACGGATTGCGTAGCCCGGTGGGGCCCCCCGGCTCCGGCGCCAGAATATGGCGCAGGTCCGCGCTGATGATCTGCCAGGCCCGATCCAGTCGGTTGATACCCTCCATGACTTCCCGGCTGCGCTCGGCACCGCGGCTGGCCGAATCCAGGGCCTGGTACGCCATGGTCGCAATGGCCGCCGCAATGGCCAGGGCCACCATCATCTCCAGCAGGGTAAAACCCCGCTGAGGGGCCAGGTGTAATCTAGGGCTCCGCATTGAAAATTCCTTCCAGACGGGCCAACACATTGTCCGGATCGGTCTGTGGCGATACCGCAATTTCAATCTGTCGAAACGCGGCCATCTCGCCGTAGTCGCCCACCTCCAGAGCCTCATTGCTCAGTTCCCAGCGCCACTCCCGGCCCGCCAGGGTCACCTCTCCCTGGTCCTGATCCGGCAGAGTGAAATCATCCAGCTGGCTACTCTGCAGGTGAAGCCGGGTCATCTCGTTTTCGGCCACCCAGAACGCCAGGGTTTTATTGCGGATCGCCGCGGTGCCATCCAGTTGGGACATCACCAGCATCAGGAAGGCCGGTAACGCCACCGCAACCACCACCAGGGCCACCATCACTTCAATGAGGGTGAAGCCCCGCGTCCGCTTGGCACTACCCGACGACAGACGCATCACTGTTGCTCCCACTCGCGCGCTTCTTCCCGATTCAGCCAGGTCAGATCCCCCATCATCGACACTTCCACCCGCTGGGTTTCGCTGTCGTCGAACTGTGCCGGCATGATCGCCATTTCGTAGGGGGTGGCCTCACCGCTCGGGTAGAACACCAACACCGGCCGCTGCGGATCCTGGCGGGGATCGTACTGCCACTGCTCACCTTCCGAGCGGACCTCCAGTTGGAAGTCCTCGGGCAGACAGTCACCCCGGAGATTTTCGCTCACCGGGCTCCAGGCCTGATCCCGAAATCGCTGCCAGTGATAGCACCAGCGCTGGCGAGTGCTGCCCTCGCTGGTCCTCGGCTCCCAGAACAGGCCGATGATTTCCTGGTTGAGCACGGTCTGCTCGGAAACGAAACGTGCCTCCAACATAAACTGCTCGGTCGTTTCTTCGGCCCGCGAGGCGCTGTCATCACCCCCGATAGAGAGTGATGCCATGGCCACGGCGATGCCAATAATCATCACCACCACCATGATTTCCACCAGCGTAAAACCCCGCTGGTGGTTCATCGGACAAGGGCGATTCATCAATCGTTCTGGACGCTCTCGTCCCAGACGCTGATATCCGCATTCTGATCCTGGCCGCCGCTGACGCCGTCGGCGCCCAGAGTGTAAATATCGTACTCACGGGTTTCGCCCGGGCTCAGATATTGATAGGGCGAACCCCAGGGATCCTGCGGCAACTCATCCAGGTAACCGCCCTGTTTCCAGTTGCGCGGCTCGGGGGCCATGGTCGGGCGCTGCACCAGGGCTTCGAGCCCCTGCTCGGTGCTGGGGTAGACATAGTTATCGATGCGATACAGTTTCAGCGCGGTCTG
>NZ_DFTP01000068.1:2105-9660 GCF_002381585.1 Marinimicrobium sp. UBA4209 | reverse complement strand
GAATCGCCTTGAAATCGGCCTGCACTTTCTGCAGACGCGCTTCGTCGGCACGGTTCAGTACCGCCGGCGCGACGATGCTGGCCAGCAGCCCGATGATGATGACCACCACCATGATTTCAATCAGGCTGAAGCCGCTCTGACGGCCAAGGCCTTTAAGGTTCCGGTTCATAGGTGTGACTCCCACTGTGTTATTGAAGGTCTCAGATCAGATGAGACTGTTCATTTCAAAAATTGGCTGCAGAATGGCCATCACGATCAGGCAGACGGCGCCGCCCATAAACACCACCGTCGCCGGCTCGAGCAGCCCCATGGCCACCCCGAGCATCATCTCCAGCTCGCGCTCCTGATCCTGAGCGGCGTTCTCGAGCTGCTCGGGCAGGGTGCCGTTGGCTTCACCGCTGGCCACCAGTTGCACCAGCAGCGGCGGAAAGAACCCGGCGTTTTCCATCGCCCGGTGCAGACTGGTCCCTTCCTGAACATCTTCGGCGACCGCTTCACAGGCTTCCTGCATGATCTTGTTGGTCATCACCTGCCCGGCAATCCGCAGCGCCTGCAACAGCGGTACGCCGCTGGAGGATAACAGGGCCAGGGTCGCCGCAAAGCGGGCCGAGTTGATCTGCCGGATCAGGTTGCCCATGACCGGCAGTTTCAATTTGATTTCATGCCAACGCCGCAGCCGCGCCTCGTTGCGAAGCAGGCGCCGGAACCCGACCACCAGTCCGATCAACGCCAACAGGGTGTAGTGCCCATAGTTGAGGATGAAATCGCTGCTGGCAATCAGAAACTGGGTCAATGCCGGCAGTTCCCGTTCCCCCTGCTGGAACACGCTGACCAGCTTGGGCACCACAAACGCCATCAGGGCCACAATGACCGTAATACTGATAAACAGCAGCACCAGCGGATAGATCATGGCCATTTTCAGCCGCTGCTGAATCTGCTGGTTGCTCTGGGTGTATTCCGCCAGTCGCTCCAGCACCGGTGCCAGATAACCGGAGCTCTCCCCGGCTTTGACCAGAGCGCAGTACATGGTATCGAAGGCGCCGGGCACTTCCGCCAAGGCCTTGGCCAGACTGAACCCTTCAAGCACCTTAGTGCGCACCTGGAGGATGATCTGTTTGTTATTCGGTTTCTGCTGTTGCTTGGCGGTGGCCTGCAAGGCTTCGTCCAGGGGCAGCCCGGACTTCACCAGCGACGCCAGTTGCCGGGTGATCAGGCTCAGATCCCGGGCGTTCATCTTGCTGCGCCAGCGCTGGCGGAGCCCCGCCAGGCCCGGCTCGCCTTTGGTGGCCCGGCGCCCACCGGTGACGCTACTGACGTCCAGGGGCTTGAGTCGCTTGGCGCGCAACTGACTGCGCACCTGGCGCTCGGAGTCTCCCTCGAGAATGCCTTTGACCGTTTTACCGGCCTCATTCAATGCTTGATAACTGTAGGCACCCATGGCGTATCGTCTCGCGGTTACGTCGGCTAGCTGGCGGTGGTGACCCGGAGCACTTCCTCCAGGCTGGTCACCCCGTCGAGCACGCACTGGCGACCATCATCACTGATGGACGGACTGTTCTTGCGCGCCTCGGCAATCAGTTCGTGTTCACCGGCCTGTTCGTGGATCAGGTGACGCATCCGCTCATTGATTTCAATCAGCTCGTAGATCCCTTTACGACCCCGATAACCCATGTTGTTGCACTGCTTGCAGCCCACCGGTTTGTAGATGGTGGCTCCCTCAGGCAGATTCATCAGTTCCCGCTCCGCCTGATCGGCCTGATGGGGCTCCCGGCAGGCCTGACACAGTTTGCGCACCAGGCGCTGGGCCATGACCACTTCGAGACTGGAGGCCAGCAGGAAGGGTTCAACCCCCATGTCTTTCAGGCGCATCACCGCACCGATGGCGGTGTTGGTGTGCAGGGTGGAGAGCACCAGGTGACCGGTCAGACTGGCCTGAATGGCAATTTCGGCGGTCTCACCGTCGCGGATCTCACCCACCATGACCACGTCCGGGTCCTGACGCAGAATCGCGCGCAGCCCGCGGGCGAAGGTCATGTCGACCTTGGTGTTGACCTGGGTCTGGCCGATGCCCGGCAAGAGGTATTCCACCGGGTCCTCAATGGTCAGGATATTGCGGCTGCGGGTATTGATGTGGCTCAGGCCCGCGTACAGGGTGGTGGTTTTACCCGAACCGGTCGGACCGGTCACCAGAATGATGCCGTGGGGCTTGAGCAGGGCTTTGGCCAGCCGGTCGCGCACAAAGGGCGGCATGGCCAGCTGGTCCAGGGTCAGTTGCCCGGCCGCCTGGTCGAGCAGGCGCAATACAATCCGTTCACCGTGGGCCGAGGGGATCGTGGACACCCGGATGTCTACGGCGTGGCCCGCCAGGCGCACGGTAATCCGGCCATCCTGGGGCAGGCGCTTCTCGGCGATATCCAGGCGCGCCATAACCTTCAGGCGCGATACCAGCACCGGGGCGAGCTCGGCCTTGGGGGACAGGATTTCACTCAGTACCCCATCAATACGGAAACGCACCGACACCCGATCTTCAAACGGTTCCAGGTGAATATCCGAGGCGCCCTCGCGCACCGCCTGGGACAGGATGGCATTGATCAGGCGGATGATCGGGGCATCGTCATTGCCCGCCAGCAGGTCGGTTCGATCGGCCAGGTCCTCGGCCATGGACGACAGGTCGTACTCGGCCCCCAGATCCTCGGCCGCCTGTTGCGCGGCGCCATCGCCACTTTGGTAGACCTGGGTCAGGCGCCGCTGAAAATCTTCGGTGGGAATTTCTTTCAGGCGAAATTTGGTTCCAAGGTATCGTTGCAGTTCGAGCAATACATTGAGATTGAGCCCGGGACGATAGAGCAGGGTGGCTTCGGTTTCTTCCTCGTCCAGCATCACCCCATGAGTGGAGGCAAAGGAAAAGGGCAGACGCGCGTGGGCCGCGTCCTCACCGGCGCTGGCGGCCTGAACCTCCTCTTCCTCCGGCAGCTGCGGTGAAGCGTTGTTCTCTTCAAACTCGTCCAGCATCGACTCTACCGCCACAGGTTACTCCTCTTCCGCCTCGTCGGCCTGATCGTCCTCGCGCTCCTCGCTCATCATGCGAATGCGTTCGGCATCGTCGACCTTTTCTTGCCATTCGGGCAGCATCGGAATGTCGTCAGTGCTGAACAGCATGCCACCTGCGCGGCGACGGTTTTCCTGCTGTTCCCGCAGCGCCTTGTACTTCTCCGCGGTGGCGCCTTTAAGCAGCTGGTCATCCTCGATCACCGTAGCGCGAATGAACACCAGCAGATTGGTTTTCGACAGGGAGTCCACCTGATTGCGGAACAGGCGGCCCATGATCGGTACATCGCCCAGGAACGGCACTTTCTGCACCGAGGTCTGAATTTCTTCTTCGATCAAACCACCGAGAACCACGGTTTCACCGTTCGCCGCCAACACCTGGGTTTCCAGTTTGCGCTGGTTGGTGATCGGACCGTCGGAGTTGTTCAGGTTGGACAGGCTGGACACCTCCTGGGAAATATCCAGCACCACACTGTCGCCCGCGTTCACATGAGGAGTCACTTCCAAGAGAATACCCACGTCGCGCCGCTCAATGGTCCGGAAGGGGTTGCCCGGGTTGCTGTTACCGCCGGTGGAGGCGTAGGAGCCGGTGGCGAAGGGCACGTTCTGGCCCACGGAAATCGACGCTGTGTGATTATCGGTGGTCAGCAGGTTGGGCGTCGAGAGAATATTGGTAGAGCTGTTTTCCTGCAGCATATTGAGAATGCCCAGAAAATCGGTGCGCTCGCCAAGTCGACCTATGCCGAATATCTGTCCCTGAGTCTGGGACAGTGTCCCCGCCAGACTGACCAGTCCGTTGTCGTTATCATCATTATTGTCCAGTGCACCAACACCAATAGCGCCAAGCTGACCGCTACCAGTGGTGGAGCTGCCGAAGCCGCGCTTGTCGTCGCGGTACATCCACTGAATGCCCAACTCCCGACCATCAGTGTCTTCCACTTCCACGATGATTGCTTCGACCAGCACCTGGGCGCGACGAATATCGAGGCTGTCGATCACCGCCAGCAGTGACTCCATGGTATCGCTGTTGGCGGTGATCAGCAGGGAGTTGGTGTCTTCATCGGCCTGGACATTGGTCTCCTGACGACGGGCATTGTTGTTGCCGCCCTCTTCCGAACGGGCGATGTTCTGCATCACGCCGTTGAGCACTTGCGCCACATTTTCCGCTTTCGCGTACTTGAGATAGACCACCCGAACATTACTGTCTTTGGTGCGCGGCCGGTCCAGACGCTCAACCAGTTGGCGAATGCGTTCGCGCTGGAGATCATCGCCGTGCACCAGCACCGCGTTGATCCGGTTGTCCGGCACCACGGTGAGTTCGGATTGACCGCCGTCTCCGGCGCCGGGCTTTTCAATCTGGGTCACGGCGCGGGCCACGTCTTCGGCCAGCGCAAACTCCAGCTCGATCAGCTCGGTTTCCACCACAGAGGACTGATCAATCTGGGAAATGATTTCTTTCAACCGAAGGATATTGGAGCGGGTGTCGGTGACGATGATGGCATTGCTGGGATCGTAGGCGGACAGGTGGCCGTGTTGGGGAACCAGCGGACGAAGGGTAGGCAGTACCTTGGAGGCACTGATATTTTCCAGCTTCAACACCTGGGTCACGTAGGTGTCATCCCCGAGCGGGTTGGAGCCCAGGTCCGTGGGGACCGGCAACGACCGGGCGTCCCGGTTGGGAACGATACGCACCACATTGCCATTCTCAACAGCGGTGAACCCCTGCACATCCATCATGGACAGGAACAGCTCGTACAGCTCTTCTTTATTGACCGCGTCCTGGGACATGACCCGCACCTGGCCCCGCACTTTGGGGTCCACCAGGATGGTCTTGCCGGTGGCATCCGCAACGAACTTGATCACTTCCTGGATGTCGGTGTCCTTGAAGTTCACCGTCCAGGTCTGCTGCGCCCAGGCATTGAGGCTGACGCAGAACAGAGCCGCTGCTAGAGTTCCTGCCAGACGTTGCACACACACTTTCACTGGTCTTCCTCGCTGTTATTCGAGCTCGATGTCGATTGAGACTTCCTGGCCATCCCGGTCAATCAGAAGGCTGGCGGAACGGGCATCACCCATTTCGCGATAAATTTCCATGACGCGCTGCGGGCTGGTGAGTTCAACCCCATTGACCGCCTTGACCACGTCGTCGGCCTGCAGGCCAAGTGAATCAAACAGTTGCCGATCCCGACCGGGGCGGATCTTGTACCCGACGATCTGACCGTTCTCCCGGTGAATACTCATGGACACCACATCGGACAATGACTGGCTGCCCACCCGTGCGGCAACCTCATCGGCGGCGTCTTCAAGCTCCTCCTGCGGCGCTTCCCCGGTGTTACCGGGCGTCTCCGCCGGGGTATCGTAGACCGGCTCTTCGTCGCCCTCCCAGCTGCGCCCCGGGGTATCGGGCACTGGTTGGCTGGCAGCGAGGCTGCTGCTCCAGTCGTCGTCGGTATAGAGCCACAGAGATTCGTAGCGCCCGGCGTTGTTCAGGATGACCCGCAGGGGCAGTACCTTTTCCAGGGTCACGCTGCCTCGCACCGGCAACTCGTCACCGGGCGCATATATCGCCTGGTCTTTGCCATCGGCAATGATCGCACGGGCAGCGGTCTCGTCATTACTGCCCATCACGCCCCGCAGTACCAGCTTAAGGTCGGTATCTACCGCCTGATCCTCAATACTGGGGCCGCTCGCGGGACCCGCGGCTTCCCCGTCCAACGCACCGGGCTCCTCGTCGGCCGAGGCCTCTCCAAAGATATTGAGTGACGCCAGCGCCGCGATATCCACGGCTCTGGCCGAGCCGCCACTGCGCTCGGAGGTCACCGCATTCGGCGCCACTTGCGCTTTGGGAATCTCCGGCGCCGGTATCAGTACCCACAGCAGTTGGGCCAGGGTGTAGCTGAGCCACAGGACAATGAGAAATTTGGCACCAAAACGCCAGACACCGGACGGCACCCGAGCCAGCCATACGCCACCCTGACGCAGCCACTCGGCCAGTCGTTCACTGCGCCAGTCGGTCCCTGCGGATGCCGACGGATTGTGTTTCCTTTCTGTGTTCGACAATTGACTACTCCACGCACGCTCGAACGCGCTACCACTGGCGATCTGCCTGCGCCACGATGGTTTTATTCTTATCCGGCCACGACCACGGATTGTACCCCAGATCAGTCAGGCCAGGAAAAAGACGCCAAAGCGCAAGAGGCCTTGTAACCGATGGTTATGACACTATTATGCCAAGGTAAATTCCGCTCGCGGAAAAAACGCTCGGCGAGCATACCGTCTCTGCCCCGGAATTGAAACCGAAACCCCTCCGGAATCGCGACCAGGGTCACGTTTGGCGGGGTCTGCCGGCCATTCCCGGGCCGCTACTCAGAGGCCGGGGCCCGGTACAACAAATCCCACACACCGTGCCCCAGACGGGCACCGCGCTGTTCAAATTTGGTGATGGGGCGGTAGTCGGGACGCTCCGCGTATTGCCCCGGTGCCACCGCATTGGTGAACCCCGGAGCCGCCTCCATCACCGCCTGCATATGCTCGGCGTAATTCTGCCAGTCCGTCGCCAGATGAAAAATACCGCCGGGCTTGAGCTTGGTGCGCACCTTTTCGACAAAAGCCGGCTGTACGATACGCCGTTTATGGTGTTTCTTTTTGTGCCAAGGATCGGGGAAATACAGTTGAAAGCGATCGATGCCGCCCTCCGGGATGCAGTCATCCAGCACATCAATGGCGTCCGCCATATACACCCGGAGGTTATCCAGCCCGGCATCGGCGGCGCCTTTGATGAGTCGCCCCACGCCGGGCGGATGCACCTCGATGCCGATAAAGTCTTTGTCCGGTTCCTGCTGTGCCATGGCCAGCAGGGAATCTCCCATCCCAAAACCGATTTCCAGCACCCGAGGGGCCACGCGGCCAAAAGTGGCCTCCAGATCCAATCGTCCATCGTGAAGGCTCAGCCCGTAACGGGGCCAGCAATCGTCAAAGGCCGCCCGCTGCCCCTCGGTAATCCGCCCGGCCCGAATCACGTAGCTTCGAATGGCCTTGGGTTTGTACTCCGGGCGAATCATCAGCCGGCTGTCATCTTGTTCAGTCATGAATTCCACTATCGTCGAATGAGTTGAGGCTTCCCAGGTCGCCTCAGGTTTTCAGGGCCCGAATGCCCACCGCCAGCAACAGGACCCAGCCCACCATGAAACACAGGCCACCCAGAGGTGTCACCGGCCCCAGCCAGCGCGGACCGCCCAGAGCCAACCCATAGAGGCTACCGGAGAACAGCAACACCCCGAGGACAAAGGTCCAACCGGCGGTCAGCAGGGAGAGCGTCGGGCCGAACCAGCGCAGCAGCGCAACCACCGCCAGCAGCGCCAGAGCGTGGTACATCTGATACTGAACCCCGGTCTCAAACGCCGACAGGGCGGACGCCGGTAGCCGGGCTTTCAGCCCGTGGGCGGCGAAGGCGCCGAGCATGACCGATAGCAGACCAAACAACGCGGCCAACACCAAAAACACAGCC
>NZ_DFTP01000068.1:466-2010 GCF_002381585.1 Marinimicrobium sp. UBA4209 | reverse complement strand
CCAAAAACACAGCCGCCATAGCGCACCGCTCCCCATAAAAAGTTCAGTTACACAAAAAAGCCGCGCGAGGCGCGGCTTTTTCGAGGGCCATTGGTAGCGCTTGATCAGGCAGCCAGTATGGCAGTTTTCACCTTCTTCATGGCGTTCTTCTCCAACTGACGGATGCGCTCGGCGGATACGCCGTACTCATCGGCCAGCTCGTGCAGGGTGGCCTTGCTTTCGCTCAGCCAGCGCCGCTGCAGAATCGCCCGGCTTCGATCGTCCAGGGTTTCCAGCGCCTTTTCCAGGTTATTGACGCTGTTTTCCTCCCAGTTGGCGTCTTCCAACTGGGTGGCGGGATCGTACCGCTTGTCTTCGAGGTAGTGGACCGGGGCCACGTAATGGCTGTCATCATCGTCTTCTTCACCGGCATCGAAGGCCGCATCGTAAGAGGAAAGACGTCCTTCCATCTCACGCACGTGCTTGACATCAACGCCCAGATCCTCGGCCACCGCTTCGGCTTCATCGTTGTTCAGCCACGCCAGGCGCTTTTTGGCACCGCGCAGGTTGAAGAACAGCTTGCGCTGGGCCTTGGTGGTAGCCACTTTCACAATGCGCCAATTGCGCAGAATGAACTCGTGAATCTCCGCCTTGATCCAGTGCACCGCAAAGGACACCAGACGCACGCCCTTCTCCGGGTTGAACCGCTTGACCGCCTTCATCAAGCCAACGTTGCCCTCCTGGATCAGATCCCCCAGGGGCAGGCCGTAACCGTTGTAAGAACGAGCGATGTGTACCACAAAGCGCAGGTGCGACATCACCAAGTGACGCGCCGCCTCGAGGTTGCCGTTGTAATACAGGTCCTCCGCCAGCTTCTGCTCCTCTTCCGCGGCCAAAACCGGGAAGGCGCTGACAGCCTGAACGTAGGCATTTAAGTTTCCACCGGGAGACAGTACCCCGGCCGGCATCAGGCTAGTGCTCATTCACTTACCTCCTGAGAATTTTTGGACATTGAGTGTAGCACTGCAGGGTTAGACTGCCAAGCCCTGAAAAGTTCCCTTGCCTTAGCATAAAAACCTTATGAATCAGTGAGTTAAGTTAAAAATAGAGATTGGGGTGACGGTGGATGCGGGTTTTGCCGCTGCGCTCGGACCCTGCGGTTGACGGCGGATGCGCTTCGCTTATCCGCCCTACGGCCGAGCGCAGCGGTATAAATCCACGTAGGGCGGATAAGTGCGTAAGCACGCATCCGCCGCCACCACGCTATGACACTGAATACGTCAACGCGGCTCTATCTGGATCAAATGCCGCGCCACCGCCAACCAGGCCCCCACCAACCCGAGCAGGCCGGACAGCAGCACCAATTGCAGGCTCTGGGTCAGGTCCAGCCCCCGAAGGCGAAAGTCACTCTGATACAGATCCGCCAACCGGGCCACGGGCCCGGACAGCCACCACAGGCCCAACGCCAACAACCCCAGCGCCAGAACGCCGCCTCCAAGTCCGTACCAGAAGCCGGTGTAAAGAAAGGGGCGACGCACAAACGCATCGGTGCCGCCCACCAGCTT
>NZ_DFTP01000068.1:0-397 GCF_002381585.1 Marinimicrobium sp. UBA4209 | reverse complement strand
CAGCAGCACCCCCAGGGCCAGCAGCGCCGCCAGCGCGAGCACCACCCGCTGGCCTAGCACCATCATTTCTTGCAGGCGCTTGACCCAGGCCATATCCAGGCGCGCTTCGGCCACGATGGCCTGCCCGGACAGGTGATCGCGCAGCTCGGTGAGCGCCTCGGGGTCATTGGTGGCCGGGCGCACCAGCAGCACATCCGGCAGCGGGTTTTCATCCAGCCCTTCCAGCACCCGGCCGAGGCCGGAGTAGGACTTGAACTCCTCCAGTGCCGCACTGGGCGGCACATGCTCCACCTGGTCCACTCGCGCATCCTCGTTCAGGGAGGTGCGCAGCGCTTCAATCGCCTCGGGACGGGAGTCGCGCACCAGAAACACCGACATCTGCCCGGAGTCCTGCCAG
>NZ_DFTP01000067.1:54080-54477 GCF_002381585.1 Marinimicrobium sp. UBA4209 | reverse complement strand
CAGATCAAGTCTGAACTACTACAATTCAATAGATAACGCAGCCATGCCTAATTTTTTCCACAGTCTTTGGGCCCACCCCAGAAAATTCTTGGAGCTCTTCGAACGCTCTAAATTTGCTTTTTGCTCGCTTCTTAATTATCTCTTTTGCCAACCCCTCAGAGATCCCTGGTACGGCCTTAAGGTCAATTAACTCAGCAGTGTTTAGGTTGACCCTTCCCTCTTCTTTTGCTTTCTTCTCTAATGCATCTCCCGACAACTCTAGAATATCGCCCAGTGTCAAGTATGTGTAGAGTACGGCTCTTACTGCTTCAGAGTACCCCACATCCGAGTGCACCCCCTTTGATGCCTTGTCATTTAAGCGCTGAATGAACGACCCCAAGTAGTTTATATGTGCCTT
>NZ_DFTP01000067.1:53623-54010 GCF_002381585.1 Marinimicrobium sp. UBA4209 | reverse complement strand
GCCAGATCTTTATCGGAGCCAGACTTTGCATTTTCGTCCAGAAATGCCCACAACCGATTGATATACTGGTCGTTTCCTAACTTTCGCTCTCCAAGCTTAGCTTCTCTTGGCGGGTAAATCGAGTCCGCCACATCTTTTATAACACGTCGGGCCGCTGTTAAGGCGTGCGACCAATCTTCAGATGACGTCGATGACAGCCGCTCATATGCGGACATAAATTTTTCAATTGCGCTCGGGCAAGTATCTAGAAGAAGTGTGTCCACTCGATCACGAATTACGTTGAACTGTCGGCTAGGTATTTCTCCAAAGTTAAGCGTTTTGTATAGGCGTGTCGCCCAAGAGTATGTTTCATTAGAGGATGCGGATATTGTGCCTTGGAGATTAGTT
>NZ_DFTP01000067.1:51680-53610 GCF_002381585.1 Marinimicrobium sp. UBA4209 | reverse complement strand
GGTAAAAAACACCATCATTTCCGGACTTTTCCCTATTCAATCTCGCCAGGACATGCTCAATGAACTCGATGCTTTTAAATGCCCCGCCTGATATTGACAATCTAGGTTGTATCTCTTCATTCGTAAGAGGAAGCTTGAGCTCTTTAATCTTGCCGGCGAGTTGGCGTACGTATTCTTCATCAATATCCTCCGGATAAGGCAATCCAGTTTCGTATCGCCCCAATTGAAAGCCGCACCACCGCTTCAGTTTCTTATCGTCTATTAGGTCAGAAGCGAGATCTAATTTTCTAATTGCCAATGAGGTTGAACCTGGCTTCCCTAGCTGTATCGCATCGAGAGCTTCTCGAGCAAGAATTAGCGTCTCTTCATGTATTCCATTGGGCATATTGACCTCAAAATCTAACGTCGCTGTGATTGGCATTGCTAAGTTTTACTTTAGCTTGAATGGCTTCCAGTCAGAGTCTGGTATATCTGTCCCACCAATGGGCGGGGTCAAGTCCTTCGTCGCCAGTTTAAGCGTGGCCTCAGCTGTAAAGATGTGGAAATTTAGCCGAAGCATCCTATTTTCTTTCTCGAGCTTTTGCAGGTAAAGGTCTGCTATCGGAAACGTCAATAGTTTCATCTCGCCAGGTTTCAGGACAGTGGGAACCTGTTCTGACTCCAAAATGGGGAATAATTCACCTTCTATCTCTGGGAAGCTCAGCATCTCGATTTCTCTAAGGACGAGCTCTCGATTCCCCGTATTTGAAATTGCAATCTCACAGGCTTGAGAGTTCGCAAAGTTCTCAGTTCTCGGATTCCATGCAGCAAGGGTTCCAACAAGAGAAAACCGCTTATAAAAAAGGCTGAAATACAATGAAATAAGTGAAACAGTCAGCGCACCTCCCGAAATGGCAAGCGTGATTATATCTTTTGCCTCCATCGGGGCCCCCCATTGAAATTTAACAATGTTATTCAAAGGCAAATTGCCTGTTTTAAATCAGTAAGTTTGCCTACGCGTTCCTTGACACCTTTTGTAGCATGCCTCCAAGCCCCTATCATACCTGCCTTAGAGAAATTTGGCATAAAACCTCCAGCACGAAATCCGGCAGTTTCCCCGCATAATCCCCGATATACAGGAATAAGATTTTAACGTCATCACCGCACCAACTCCTGCAACATCCCCTCCAGTCCATTCACCTTCACCTCATACATCAACGCCAGCTGCCGCCCCAATTTGCTGTTGGGAAACCCCTGACCATGGAACCACACCAGATAGGGTTCCGGCAGTTCCAGCAGCTTGCGCCCCTGGTATTTACCAAAGGGCATGGTCTGGTTGACGGCGTCGAGCAGGTCTTGTGGATTCAGGTCAGGGTTCATCGCAAGGTCTGTATAAAGGCCAGAAGTATCAGCAGTGGGCAGATGATGCGCACGTAAAAGGGCCAGATTTTCCAGAACAGGCTGTGCTCGATGTCCTGGTGGCCGGCTTTGAGTTCGTTGAGCAGGTGGTTGCGGTGCATGATCCAGCCGACGAACAGGCATAGGGCGATGCCCAGCAGCGGTTGGCTGTATTCGGTGGTGAGCGAGACGGTGGCGTCGAACAGAGTGCTCATGTTGGCGATGATCAGCGCGCTTATGAGGAAGATGAGGGCACCGATGCTCCAGGCGGCGCCGGTGCGCTTCAAGCGGGTGCGTTCGGTGACCACCGAGACCGGCGTTTCAAGCATGGAAATAGAGGAGGTGAGGGCGGCGATGCTCATCAGGGCAAAGAAGGCGATGCTCAGCCAGGTACCGGCCCCGCCCATGTTCGCGAACAGGCTGGGAAGCACCTGAAAAATCAGACCGGGCCCGGCGAGCAGTTCGCCGTTATCGCCGTAGATGACGATGCCCTGGTGTTGGGCGACGTACATGGCGGGCAGAATCAGCAGCCCGGCGGTGAAGGCGATGCTGA
>NZ_DFTP01000067.1:50489-51590 GCF_002381585.1 Marinimicrobium sp. UBA4209 | reverse complement strand
AGCGAGAAGAACGCCTGGCCCATGGCGCTGAGCAGCAGGCCGGGGTCCGCCAGTTGGCGGAAGTCGGGGATCAGGTAGGTTTTCAGGCCATCGGTGGCGCCGGGTTGCACCAGAACGTAGAGAATCAGCCCGAGCAGAATGATAAACAGCAGAGGCATCAGTCGGGTGGACCAGGCTTCGATGCCATCTTCCACGCCTTTGGCGATGATGGCCACGGTAAAAGCGGTGAAGATGCCGCACACCAGCAGGTTGCGGACTAGGCTATCGCCGCCCAGCCATTGTTCGGCGCCGCTCCAACCGATCAGGTGCGCCACGGGTTTGCCGAACTCCGCCAGCATCCACCCGGCGACGATGGCGTAAAAGCTCAGAATCAGCCCGGCAATCAGCACGCCATAGTAGCCCACGGCGCGGCCGAGGTGCTTGGTGAGGGGGCGCTCGCCGAGTTGGTCCAGGGCGGTGACGATATTGGCGCGGGCGTGGCGGCCGATCACCAGTTCGGCCATCAGGGCCGGGTAGGCGAGCAGGAAGGCGAGCACGAGGTAGGCCAGCACAAAGGCGCCCCCGCCGTTGCTGGCGGCCTGGGTGGGAAAACCCCATATATTGCCCAGCCCCACCGCGGAGCCGGAGGCGGCCATCAGAAAGCCGATTTTGGAGGAAAATTGTCCGCGGGGTTCGCTCATGCCGTGGCCTTTGTCCTGGGCGCGTTTATGGTTGTTTCGGGCTGTCGGGGGCCAGTTTATTGGCTTTTGGGTCCAGAGTCATTAGTATCAGGGGCTGCATCGAACCGACAACAGGAGACAGTTCCCGTGGCAGACACTCTGAAGACACAGGTTTTGGTATTGGGTGGCGGCGTAGGCGGCTACTCGGCGGCCTTCCGGGCGGCGGATTTGGGAATGGACGCGGTCCTGGTGGAACGCTACCCCAGCCTGGGCGGCGTGTGCCTGAATGTGGGCTGTATTCCCTCCAAGGCGATGTTGCACGTCGCCCAGGTGATCAATGAGGGCACCCACGGCAAGGACATCGGCGTGACCTTCTCCAAGCCCAAGATTGATCTGGATGAGATCCGCAAGTTCAAAGAAGGCGTGGTGGGTAAACTCACCC
>NZ_DFTP01000067.1:49695-50310 GCF_002381585.1 Marinimicrobium sp. UBA4209 | reverse complement strand
TGGGATTCCACCGACGCGCTGGAGCTGCCCGAGGTGCCCAAAAAGCTGCTGGTGGTCGGGGGAGGCATTATCGGTCTGGAAATGGCAACGGTGTACAAAGCCCTCGGCAGTACCGTGGATGTGGTGGAGTTCGCCGATCAGCTGATTCCGGCGGCGGACAAAGACCTGATGCAGGTGTACAGCAAGTACAACAAGGACAACTTCAATGTGATGCTGTCCACCAAGGTTACCGATGTGAAGGCCAACAAGACGGCCCTTAAGGTGAGCTTTGAGGGTAAGAACGCGCCGGACAAGGACCAGAACTACGATGCCATTCTGGTGGCGGTGGGCCGCGCGCCCAACGGCAAGAAAATTGGCGCCGACAAGGCGGGCGTTGAAGTGGATGAGCGCGGCTTTATCCACACCAACGAGAAGCTGCAGACGAATGTGCCGCACATTTACGCCATTGGCGACATCATTGGCCAGCCGATGCTGGCGCATAAGGCCAGCCACGAGGGCCATGCCGCCGCCGAGGTGATTGCCGGCCACCATATTGTGGAACCGCGCTGCATTCCCTCCATTGCCTATACCGATCCGGAAGTGGCCTGGGTGGGCCTGACCGAGAAAGAGGCGAAG
>NZ_DFTP01000067.1:49246-49585 GCF_002381585.1 Marinimicrobium sp. UBA4209 | reverse complement strand
AGCAGGGCGTCGAGTATCGCACGGCGGTGTTCCCCTGGGCGGCCAGTGGTCGGGCCCTGGGTGCCGGCCGCAGTGAAGGTAAAACCAAGCTGATTTATCGCAAGGAAAACGATCAGCTGTTGGGCGCCGGTATTGTCGGGTTGAATGCCGGGGAGTTGCTGGGTGAGTTGAGCCTGGCGCTGGAGTTCGGCGCCTCGGCCGAAGATCTGGCGATGACGGTGCACGCGCATCCGACCTTGCACGAGACGGTGGGCCTGGCCGGGGAGTTGGCGGCCGGAACCATTACCGATTTGCCGAATCCGTTGGCCAAGAAGAAGTAGGTCGGATTAGGCCGCAGGC
>NZ_DFTP01000067.1:26775-49110 GCF_002381585.1 Marinimicrobium sp. UBA4209 | reverse complement strand
CTGCGCGCTAACCCGACCTACGAGACTACTTTTCAAACGCACTCACAGTCTGGATGCTGCCGTCTTCGTTGTGAATCAACTCGGCCATCTTGATGTTGCGCAGGTGCGTCTCACCGCCCGAGATTTCACAGTCGTGGTAGAACAGGTAGTACTTCCCGTCCTTCTCCACCACTGAGTGGTGGTTGGTCCAACCGAGCACCGGCTCCAGCATGATGCCCTTGTAGGTGAAAGGCCCATAGGGGCTGTCACCCGTGACATAGGCGATGCAGTGAGTGTCGCCGGTGCTATAGGAGAAGTAGTAAGTGTCCTTGAATTTATGTACCCAGGGGCCTTCAAAATAGCGTCGGGCGTTATCGCCGGTTTTCAGCGGTTCGCCGTTTTCATCCAGCAGCAGAATATCCCGTGGCTCTTCGGCGAACTCGAGCATATCGTCGCGCAGCTTGGCGATTTTCGGGCACAGGGCCGGCTCGTCGTCGGCGGGGTACTGGTCCTGCTGGCTGAAGGTGCCGTTGACCCAGCGCTGCAACTGGCCGCCCCAGATGCCGCCCCAGTACAGGTAGTAGTCGTCACCGTCTTTGTACACGGCGGGGTCGATACTGAAGCTGCCTTTGATGGCTTCGGGCTGCGGCTCAAAGGGGCCTTCCGGGCGATCGCCAACGGCAACACCCAGACGGAACACATCGTCCGGATCTTTGGCGGGGAAGTAGAAGTAATACTTGCCGTCCTTCTCAGTGCAGTCCGGCGCCCACATCTGACGGGCCGCCCAGGGGACGTCGTTTACCGACAGCGCCAGGCCGTGGTCGGTCACCTCCCCGAAGGGCTTGTCCATGGAGAACACATGGTAGTCCTCCATGCAGAAGTGTGAGCCGTCATCATTGAATGGCACCCCGCCCTCCACATCGTGAGACGGGTAGATGTAGATTTTTCCCTCGAACACATGGGCCGACGGGTCAGCGGTGTACATGTGCGTCACCAGTGGCGCCGAGGAGAACTTCTGCTGAGATTTGGGGTTGGTGTCGGTCACGTGATATCTCTCTTTTTGGTCAATCATCTATTGAGTCAAACGTCGAACGGAACGGCGCCGGGCTGAGTTACCAGTGCCACAGCGTTCCGTCTTCCAGTCGGTTAACGGGGAGGCTGGCCCGCTTGTAGGGGTACTTCGCCGCCTCGACTTCGTCGATGTCCACGCCGTGGCCAGGAGTCTCTCCCGGCGTGAAAAAGCCGTCTTCGAATTGGTAGGCGCGGGTGAACACAGACTCCATCAGCTCGCTGTGGGGCATGTGCTCCTGTACGCCGAAATTGGGCACCCAGTAATCGAAGTGCAGGGCCGCGCCCATGCACACCGGAGACAGATCGGTCGCTCCGTGGCTGCCGGTACGCACACCCCAGAGGCTGGCAAAGTCGGCAATACGGCGCATCTGGGTAATCCCGCCGGCGTGAACCACGCTGGTGCGGATGTAGTCGATCAGTTGGTTTTGGATCAGCTCGCGGCAATCGTGAATGCTGTTGAAGATTTCGCCCACCGCCAGGGGGGTGGTGGTGTGCTGGCGGATCAGCTTGAACACGTCCTGGTTCTCTGCCGGTACCGCGTCCTCCAGCCAGAACAGGTGGTAGGGCTCCAGCTCTTTACCCAAGCGCGCGGCTTCGATCGGCGTCAGACGGTGGTGCACGTCGTGCAGCAGGTGCAGGTCCGGGCCAAATTCGCGGCGGATTTCCTCAAACACCCGGGGAATGAAGTTCAGGTACTTGTGCGTGGACCAGCTCTCTTCCGAGGGCAGATCGGCATCGGCGGGCTCGTAGGCCTTTCCGCCCTTGGGCACGCCGTAAATCTTGTCGATGCCGGGAATGCCGCACTGCACGCGAATCGCCTGATAGCCCTGTTTGCGGGCTTTTTCAACGGCGGCCAATGTCGCTTCAATGTCCTCGCCATTGGCGTGGGTGTAAGTCATGATGCGGTCGCGGCTGCGGCCACCCAGGAGCTGGTACAGGGGCATATTGGCCGCTTTGGCTTTGATGTCCCACAGGGCGACGTCCACACCCGCCAGCGCCGTCATGCCCACGGGACCGCGACGCCAGTAGGGGCCGCGATAGACAAACTGCCAGATGTCTTCAATGCGTTGGGCATCGCGGCCGATCAGGGCGGGCAGCACGTAGTCTTCCAGGTAAGAGACCACGGATTTCTCCCGGCCGTTCAGGGTCGCATCTCCAATGCCGTAGAGGCCGTCTTCGGTCGTGATTTTCACCGTCACGAAGTTGCGGCCCGGGCACGTCAGTATGACTTTGGCGTCGGTAATCTTCATAGTGTCATGCTCATTCGTTGTCGTCCTTTGCGCGCTCAGCGGCGTTCGCTCTGCGGTGGCCCCAGGTAGCTGGGTTTCAGACCACCGGTGTCAATCATCAACTTCTGTAGCGTGACCGCCGGGTCGACCCGATAGATCCGGAGGGTGTGCAGCCCCGGCTCGCGGATTGTGTGGGTGCTCACCGAGCGACGCACACCGTCACTGACGGCGGTTTCCCAGGCTTCGCTGCTCAGGTCTTCCAGGATGTCCACGACCTGGGGCTCGGCGTCATCAAAGGCGATGGCATAGCGCAGGCCGCGCCCCGGCACCAGGTTCAGGCTGGGGGCAAACAGCCCGTGTACGTCAAATTCACCGGTGCTGAAGAAGTAAATGTCGTACTCAACATAAGGGCTTTCGGCCGGATCTTCAAACTCTGTGTCCGAAATCGGGAAGGTACTGATCGACGATTGGGTGCGCCCGTGCTGCGGAATCACCTCCCAGCGGTGCCCACTCCGGTCCTGTTTACGATGGAAGTTCCCGGCTTCAATGCTGACGTAGCCATTGGTTTCGACGAAGCCTTTCACCTGTCTGGCCACGCGGGGGGCGGGTTTGAAGGTTTCCACCTGCACGCGGGCGCCGCCCCAGCCGGTGCCCTTCACAAATACGTGACCCTGGTGGGAGCCGGCCGGTGCCTGATCCCAGTCGATACTGACCTCCAGGGTGACCAGCTCGTTCACGGTGCCTTCGCGCTGGCTGACCTGAATCCACTCATCACTGGGTTCGGCGCTGAAGTCGAACGGTGCGGTGCCTTTGTTGAACACCTCAATCCGGTAGCTTTTCGTGCCATAGGGGCTGAAGGTGGGCAGGGTGTAGGCGCCGGGTACCGGCCAGGCCTTCTCCATGCCTTCCACGGCCACGCCCATGTCGGGTTTGCTGTGGGGCTGGTAGTCGTAGATCAGCGGCGCGGTGTTCTCCGGCGGGTTGTTCCAGTGGGTGTAGCCAATGCGCGGCTGGGACATCATATGATTCCACTTACCGTCACTGATCTCGGTGTGGTAATGATCCTCCAGCTCGGCATCGTGGCGGAAGCGCTCCCGGGCCCGTTCCCCGTAGTCATTGGCGTTGGCCCGACCCTGCTCGGCAAACAACTGGTTGCGGGCCTGGTCGATATACATGCGGGTGACGTTGGCGCTGGCGCGTACCAGGTGGCGCACCAACTGATCAAAGGCATCGCGCCGAGCCTCTGGCAACTGCGCATAAATGGCGTTGGCCTGCTCGGTGAGTGTGGCCAACTCCTGCTCGATACGTTCGGCTTCACGATAGTTCAACAGGCTGTAGGTATCGGCACTCTGTTGCTCCGGTTTGCGGCGGCCATTGTGCCGGGTGTAGCCAGTCACCAGCTCGGCAATGGGCTCGGCGAACTCGGCGCCGAATTCCCGCTCGGCCCACAGGCGTCCGAATTCCGGCAGGCGCTCGCGGTTCCAGTACTCCGGGTCCCAGGCCATGCGCAGGAAAAATTCGGTGGGGTATTCCATGGGCTTGATGTCGCCCACGTTGACGATCCAGATGCGGTCGGCTTCGTACTCCCAGGCCAGATTCATCTGTTCCCAGACTTTGGCGATCGGGGTCACGTTGATCCAGCGATAGGAGCGGGGCCCGCCCACATAATCGAAGTGGTAGTACACACCGGCGCCGCCACTGCGGTCGCGTTCTTCCGGGGTCGGCAGACGGCGGATGTTGCCCCAGTTATCGTCCGCCCACAGCAGGGTGACGTCGTCGGGTACCCGCATGCCTTTTTCGTAGAAGTACTGAACCTCTTTATAGAGTGTCCAGACCTGGGGAACGTCTTCAATGGGGCGATCGTCAAACACGTTTTTCAGAATCTCGCGCTGGTCGTCGACAATACGCTCCAGCAGTTCGATATTCTGGCCTTCACTCATGGGGGTGTCGGCCTGGCCGCGCATGCCCAGGGTGTAGACGCTTTCGTAGGGTTTGTTGCGCTCGGCGCCATCCACCCAGAACTCGTACAGGTTGTCCGGGTTGGTGGAGTATTCCCAGGCGCCTTCGCCGTAGCGGTTCCACTCTTTGTCGGCGCGCATCATCGGCTCGTGATGGGAGGTGCTCATCACAATGCCGTACTCGTCCGCCAGAATCATGTTCTGCTCATCGTCGTCGGCAAAGGCGTTGTTCCACATGGCGGGCCAGAGGAAGTTGCCTTTCAGGCGCAGAATCAGCTCGAACACGTGTTCGTAGAAGTCGTGGTTGTAGTCGCCGTAGTTTTCCTGCACCCAGCTGGTCAGGGCGGGGGCCTCATCATTGATGAAGATGCCCCGGTACTTCACCTTGGGCTGGTCCTGCAGGTTCAGATGACCATCGATGTAAAGGTGGTCGTGTTGCTGTGCGGGTACATCGGCGAACCAGTACCAGGGAGACACCCCGATTTCCTCGGACACATCGTAGGTACCGTAGATGGCGCCGCGCTTGTTGGCTCCGGCAATCACCAGCGCCTTGTCCAGGCCGGGCAGGGGGTTTTCCACCACTTCCATATGGTAGGCATCCCACTCGCCCTCAATAGGGGAGACATCCAGCTTACCGGCCTCAACCAGCTGTTGAATCAGGGAACTGCCGCTGAGGGTGCCGATGATCACCCCATGGCTGCCGAGCCCTTCGGTGCTGCGCACAATCTGGGGCTGCTTTCCCGTCACCCGCTGGATGTCGGCTTGAAGATCGCGCACCGCGCGGCGAACGCCGGGATCATCATTGGGATCGACGTAGAGATTGGCGATGTGTTCCTTGCCGACCAGGCTCAGGGCGCCGGCCGACGGGCTGTGGCTGACGTAGTCCGGGCCTTCCAGTGCGAGAGTCGGTGCAGCGGTCCCGGCCAGTAAACCTGAGACAAGTGCGCCTGTCAGTAGGCGGGAAAACGGCATAGTAGGAAACACCCGTTGGTCAATGCGGATGAACCGCATATTATCTTCTAGTCAAACAAACAATAAGATTAAAGGACTGAGCAATGGATTACAAGGGGGAGGAAAAAATCTTCAAGGGTGAAAACTCGGGGAAAGCTTTTGGGGCTGGAAGTGGCAGATGCCTGGCACTCCGGAACGTCGGATCGATTCACCCTACATAACGCTTGGTGCCGTATTTGACATAGGGAGGATCGGTCCGACGTCTCGGAGGCCTCGGACCGTCACCCACCGATGCCCGGGATTCGGGGTTATCAAAACTCGAACGAAAACCCTTTATCGGTCAGGCGCTCATAGGCCGCCGAATCGAACCGGTACAGGTTTGCCGCCCGGTGCGGTACGCCTTTCTGCTTTTCGTTGCAGGGTGCCAGCAGGTTCATCTTCATCATCTTGCGGCGGAAGTTGGGCTTGTCCAGCTTGACGTCCAGGATGGCCTCGTACAGCTCCTGCAGTTGCAGCAGGGTGAACTTCTCCGGCAGCAGGTTGAAGCCGATGGGCTCGTGGCAGACTTTGTGGCGCAGGAAGTTCAGGCCGTGATCGACGATCTCGGAGTGGTCGTAAATCAACTCGGGCAGGTCCTTGGCGTCGAACCACATGGCGTCGGACGTATTCCGGCCTGCCACCAGGGTGTAGTTTTCGGCGCTTACCAGGGCGTAGTAGGCAATGGTGACCACCCGCTCGTTGGGGAAGCGGTCCACCCGACCGAAGGTTTTCAACTGTTCCAGGTAGAGGTCGCGCACCCCGGTCAGCTCTTCCAGCAGGCGGGCGGCGGCGTCGCGCAGATTCTCATTCTGTTTGATAAACCCACCGGGAAGTGCCCACTTGCCTTTGCCTGGGCCCACATTGTGCTTGACCAGCATGATTTTGAGCTGGCCGTGATCCAGGCCGAAAATCAGGTTGTCGATGGAAAGCCCCGGAAGAACGTTGTCCGGCTCGTTCAGGGGTTCGACTCGGCTGTGTGGTCGCGTAGTAGATGGATTGTTGTTGGCCACAGTACACATCCCGATTGGTGGTTAGTAAATAGTAGTGATTTTGCGCAAATCTTCCTGAAACCTTCTAGGAACGGTCCGCTATCCGCTCAGAACCGGAGGGGGTAGCGGGTGCCGCGATTATAGCGATGCAAGGCATAAAGGTCGAGTGTTGGTCCGTATTGTATGACAAAACGGCGTATCAGGCAGTATTCAAGGCTGAGAGACAGGTCTCATAAAGGGAGGTTACAGATGCCACATTTTCGTCTAATTTACTATTTGACTATTAGTTGAACATGGTGCACTATCGATATAGTGGTCTGAATGACTATTACAGAATAATCAGGTAAGTGTTTGCAGGCAGTTGAGTTCCTCTGGGCGCGCTGCCGGTCGATACTGTGTTACATAATAACAACGGGGTAAAGCGCTATGGTTTATCGCGACAACGTTAAGAAAGGCATCACCTTCAAAAAGTCGATGCTTGCCATGTGTGTTATGGCAATGGGTTCACCCTCTTTGGCGCAAAACGCGTCTGAAGAGTCTCCTCTCCTAGAAGAAATCGTCGTCAGCGGCGTTCGCCAGAACCTGGAAAACGCCCAGGACATCAAACGCAACGCAGACACTTTTGTCGATGCCATTTCCGCAGAAGACATCGGCTCACTGCCTGACCGCAGCGTGCTCGAAGCCATGCAGCGTATGCCCGGCGTATCGATTGAGCGCTTCCAGGCCCCGGATGACCCGGATCACTTCGGTGTTGAAGGCAGTGGCGCGGTAATTCGCGGTATGAGTGCCACCCGAAGCGAGTTCAACGGTCGCGACTCCTTTACCGCCAACTCCGGTCGTGGCCTGAACTTCCAGGACGTGCCGCCGGAACTGATGGCCGGTGTTGACCTGTACAAAAACCAGTCTGCCGACATGATTGAAGGTGGTATTGGTGGTACGGTCAGTCTGAAAACCCGTAAACCCTTCGATCAGGATGGCCAGATGATCGCCTTTACCGGCGATGTCTCCTATGGCGATATGGCCGAAGAGGCCTCCCCCACGGTATCCGCGCTGTACAGCAACCGCTGGATGACGGAGGACCTGGGTGAGTTCGGCCTTCTGGTGAACGCTTCCTACTCCGAGCTGATCGGTACCTCCCACGGTATCCAGAGTGATGCCTTCGTGAAGTACCAGGCAGCCACCCTGGGAGCGCCCGAGAGCGTTGCCATGGAAGATGGCCAAGTGTGGATGACCAACGGTTCGAACTTCTTCACCAAAGAAGATGACCGGGTCCGTCAGGGCTTTGCCGCTGCCGTTCAGTGGGCCAGCCCCGATGAAACCCTGGAAGCGACCGCCGAGTTCCTGCGCTCCGACGCCCGTCTGAGCTGGAAAGAGAATGCCGTTAAATACCAGGGTGGCTACGGTGAAGAGAATGACGATGGCACCGTGAGCGAGAGCCGTCGTGCCCGTCCGTACCCTGGCACCGAGTTTGCGTTCGACAGCGACAGCATCTTTGAATCCGGCTATATCACCGACGGTGGTGGCTGGCGCGGCGGTGAAGGCCGTGTACCCCGCGGCTGGGAAGGTGAAGGCGATGCGCCGGAAGGCTATGCCACCACCAACGATTACTTCGGTCAGAAGTTCCAGGCCGATACCCGCTACAAAGACACCCGCACCATCGTGGACGATCTGAGCTTCAACGTGAAGTGGACTCCGAGCGACGCGTGGGAATTCGAGGGTGATTTACAGTTTGTCGATGCCACCACCGAAGATGACGACCTGCAGGTTGCTAGCGGCCTGTACGCGCTGCAGAACTTCAGCCTGCTGGGTGATACGCCTCGCCTGGCCATTGTTGAACCCTGGGATGGTCGTCGCGACGCCAATCCTGAGTGGTACGACACCGATTTCCCGGGTTTCTCCAACGACCCGGCAGGCGACAGCAACTACTTCCAGGATCTGGATTCCTACTGGCTGCGTTCGGCCATGGACCACTACGAGCGCTCCGAGGGTGAATCCCGGGCTGCCCGGTTCGACATGACCCACTACCTCGACAATGGCGATTTCTTCCGCTCTGTCAAGGCCGGTGTGCGCTATGCCGAGCGTAACCAGATCGTTCGTAGCACCTCCTATAACTGGGGTCACATCGGTGCCGAGTGGGCGCCGAACGGTGGCGAAGGTGCGCTGTGGTTGTCCGAGCTCGACCCGGAAATCCGCGACGATTTTGAATATGTCGACTGGTCCGACTTCCACCGCGGTGACGTAGTGGCTATCCCCGGTGACGGCTTCATCTTCCCCTCCGAACAGTTGTTGAAAGACGTCATCGCCGGTCGTACTCTGCCCCAGAACAACCCGGGCGCCGAGGGTGTCTGGGAGCCGTATGCCACTCGTGATGAGGTGATTCCGGGCACTTATTTTGCTCCGGCAGAAGTTTATGACACCACCGAAACCAACAAAGCGGCTTATGTTCGTCTGGACTTCGGTTCCGATGCGTCTGCTGTACGCTACAGCGGTAACATCGGTCTGCGCTATGTTGAGCTGACCCGCGATGCGGCCGGTTCGGTGCAGTTCCCTGACCTGATTGGTCAGCCGTATCCGGATGGTGCGCCAACCGATCTGACCGACCGCGGCGCCATCCGCAAGTGGGCGGAAGATCAGGTGGGACCGTTCGATCCGGCGCTGTTTGAGTCGGAGCAGGACTGGCTGGATGAAGTCAACACTCTGTTGTCCTACTCTCGCGATGCCAACAACTGGTTGAGCGATACCGAGAAAGCCTTCGGTAACGACTACGATGAAAACGAGCTGGGTGAAACCGCTGAATGGGACGGTGTACTGCCAAGCTTCAACTTGAAGGTTGAGCTGACCGACGATCTGATCAGCCGCTTTGCCGTGTCCAAGGCTATTGCGCTGCCGGATATGTCGGAAGTGCGTAACCAGGCTGTGTTGGGTGCTCGTGGCTTGAACACCACCCGTGTGCCGATCGATGAAGACGCCCCGGTTGAACCCGGACCCGAAGACAGCGGTACCGACATCCTGTCAGTCGGCGATGTCGTCTGGACCGGTAACGGTGGTAACCCGGCGCTGCAGCCCATGGAGTCCATTCAGTGGGATGCCTCTCTGGAGTGGTACTTCGCACCGGTCGGTTCGTTGACTGCCAGTATCTTCTATAAAGATCTCAAGAACTTCTTTATCGAAGGTGCGCTGCCGAGAACCTTCACCAACCCGAGCACCGGAACGACTCAGACGGTTGAGTTCACCACCACCCGCAACGGTGAGGAAGGTAAGCTGCAGGGTATCGAGCTGGCTTACCAGCAGTTCTACGACATGCTGCCAGAACCGTTTGATGGCTTTGGTATCCAGGCGAACTATACCTACATCGACTCCGAAGGTATTCCGAACTTCTCTGGCAGCGGTATCGCCACCGAAGCGGACCCGGAAGATAACCCGACGCCGCAGCCTGGTCTGGAAGCATTCGATCCGGCGGCCTTGTCTGGTCTTCCCCTGCGTGGCCAGTCTGAGCACACCGCCAACCTCGTAGCGATGTATGAGAAGGGCGATTGGTCGGCGCGCCTGGCTTACAACTGGCGCTCCAAGTATCTGGTGACCACTCGTGACGTGATCAGTGGCCAGCCGATCTGGAACAACGACGCGGGCTTCCTGGATGGCTCGGTGACTTACCAGCTGACCGATGAAATCTCCATCGGCCTGCAGGGTACCAACCTGGCCAACACCCAGACGGAAACCCTGATGACACTGGATGGTGAAGGTCGCGAGACCGGCCGCTCCTGGTTCGTCAATGACCGTCGTGTGGCTCTGACCGTGAAAGCCGTGTTCTAAACACACGGCTGGACCCGGGCCAAGAAAGGCGCAACCTTAATCGGTTGCGCCTTTTTTTATGGTTTGCTCAGGCTCTGCTGAGTCGGGATAATGCCGGTATTGAATAATAATCGCAGTGAGGCAATCAGCATGACGGTAGGACCCCAGCGTATTGTCATCGTGGGCGGCGGCACGGCGGGCTGGATGAGTGCGGCGGCATTGGCACGGTTGCTACCCTCCCGGGTAAGCCTGCAACTGATTGAGTCCGAGCAGATCGGCACCGTCGGTGTCGGTGAGGCTACGATTCCACACATCCGCTATTTCAACGCGTTGTTGGGCATTGATGAGCGCGAGTTCATTCGCGCCACTCAGGCGACCTACAAGCTGGCCATTGAATTTGTTGGCTGGGGACGCGAGACCAGCCGTTACCTGCATCCCTTCAGTGCGTTTGGTGGTGATATCGACGGCATCGACTTCCATCATTACTGGTTGCGCACCCGGGATGAGTGGCCCGAGCTTAACCTGGATGCGTTTTCTCTGGCGGCACAGGCCGCCCGGCTCGGCCGTTTTGCGCCGCCGCCCGAGCACTCTGAATTCGGCTATGGTTATGCGTTCCATCTGGATGCTTCCCGCTACGCAGGGTATCTGCGTGCGTATGCGGAGCAGCGTGGTGTTACCCGCACCGAAGGTCGGATACAGTCGGTTATTCCGCGCGAGTCTGATGGTGGTGTTGCGGCGCTCACTCTGGAGTCCGGAGAGCGCATCGAGGGTGATCTGTTTATTGACTGCTCCGGCTTTCGTTCGCTGTTACTGGGGCAGACACTGGGTGTGCCATTCAACAGCTGGAAGCACTGGCTCCCCTGTGACCGGGCCGTGGCGATCGCCAGTGGTGCGCTTTCAGAGCCGCCATCGTTCACGCGCTCGACGGCTACCACCACCGGGTGGCAATGGCGTATCCCTTTGCAGGAGCGGACCGGTAATGGCCAGGTATACGACAGTCGGTCCATCAGTGACGATGAGGCTTGCGCCCAATTGATTGGCTCGCTCAATGGCGCACCTCAGAGCGACCCCAACCTGATTCGCTTTGAGGCGGGGGCGAGGGCGCGCAGTTGGGATAAAAACGTCATTGCCATTGGGCTATCCAGCGGCTTTCTGGAACCGTTGGAGTCCACCAGTATCTACCTGATTCAAATGGCCATTTTCAAACTGGTGGAATTCTTCCCCAATAGCGAAAGTGGCGCGGTGGGGCGCGAGGCGTTCAACCGCTGGATGAGTCTGGAGTATGAGCGGGTTCGGGACTTCATCATTCTGCACTATCACCTCAATCAACGCGAAGACTCGGAATTCTGGCAGGACTGTGCCCACATGTCGGTACCCGAGGGGCTGCAGCGCAAAATCGCCCTGTTCAAGGAGTCCGCGACAATCGAGTTTTACGATCAGGGATTGTTTGCGCCCCCCAGTTGGCTCGCCGTTTATCTGGGGCAGGGACTGAATCCCGAGGCGATTGACCCTCGGGTCGCCCAGCAACCGGTTGCCTCGCTCAAGGGGCCGCTGGAGCAGTTGGCGAACCACCTGAATCGCACTGCCCAGGCCCTGCCTCTGCATCGGGAGGTGTTGGCCCGTGGAGGTGTTGCACCCAGTGCGGCGGCTCCCATGAGTCTATACGGAGGCCGCTATGGATAAAGCCAACCTGGAGCACCTTGTGGTCGTGGGTAACGGACTGGTCGCCGCCGGGACGGTGGTGACACTGGCACGGTTTCTCTCCCGCTATGGCGCTCGTGTGACCTGGATTCGCACGGGCGAAGACGATGTTTCACCCGTGGAAGTCGCTCAGCCGCCTTTTCTGGAGTGGCTGGCGATGGTCGGGTTGCCGGAACGGGACCTGATGGTTCGCGCCCAGGGACTGTTTTCTCTCGGAGTCTTGGGGCAGGGGACCAAGGGCGAATTCTTCATGCCCTATGGCCGCCATGGAATCCCGGCCGCGCCGGCCAGTTTCGAGCATGAGTTTTTCCGGGCCTACGCCCCGGACAAGCAGGCCCGTTTTAATGAGCATTTCCTGGCTACCCAGGCGGCGCGACGGGGGCGGTTTGATTTCCCGGTCAATGATCCTCGCTCGGTCAAATCCACGCTGCGCTACGGGATGACCCTCGACAAACGCGCAATGGGAGCGCTGTTGGCCGAGTATGCGGACTCTCTGGGCGTGTCTGCGGTACGCTGCACCCGGTTGAGCGTCGAAGCGGATCCGCAGTTCGGCATTCAGCGTTTACGCCTGGATGATGACGAGTCGGTGCAGGGCGATTTTTACCTGGACGCGACGGGCGACGAGGCGTTACTGATTGGGCAGGGTTTGGGCGTGCCATTTGAGGAGGCGTCCGCTCTGTGGTCGCACCACTGGGTGGGCCGGGGTGGAACAACCTTGGACTGGATGCCCTACAGTACATTGACTCAACAGGTTTGGGGCTGGCAGCGCGCGGCAGATACTCAGCAAAGCGGGGTCGTGGAGCGATGGGTATCGCCGGGTGAGGCTGCCGAGCAAGCCACAGCAAAAATGCAATCCCAAGACTGCGATTGGGTGAAATATCCGCTGCAGTGGGGGCAGCGCGAAACGCCCTGGCGGCATAACTGCCTGGCCCTGGGCCGGGCGGCGGGACAGCCCGGGGAACTGCTCTGTTCGGAGTGGCATCGTGCCTGTCAGTCACTCCTGCTATGGCTTGAGCTGTTGCCGGATGCGGCCGGTCGGCCCGCGCTTCGTAGCGAGTTCAATCGACGGGACCGGGCGCTGTTTGAAAGCTGGCGGGAACTGCACGAATTGCTGATCCTCGCTGATGACCCCCGATCAGAGGCGGTGACCGAATCGCTGCGCTGGCGCCTTCAGGTGTTTGAATCCTTTGGCCGGCTCTGGCACCGGGATCAGGAGCCCCTGCCGGATGAAACCCAGTTGGCATTGCTGATCGGGCTGGGCTGGCGTTCCGCCTCGGCGGACAATCTGCTTGCGGAGGCGTCGGCGGACGACTTGCGGCGCAAGCATCAACGTATCTATGACACACTGGTATCGGCGGCCGAACGCATGCCGACCCTGAAACAGGTGATTCAACACCACTGCCCGGCAGTTGTGTGATTGACAGAGGTAATGACGATGGACAACCGTGTTCGTAAAGTGATGATCGTCGGTGGTGGCACCGCCGGCTGGATGGCCGCAGCGGCAATGGCCAAGGTTCTGAAGAACCAGTACTGCGACATCCAATTGGTGGAGTCGGACTCGATCGGCACGGTCGGCGTAGGGGAGGCTACCATCCCCCAGATTCAGCTGTTCAACCAGATGCTCGGCCTGGATGAGAATGAATTCATCCGACGCACCCAGGGAACCTTCAAGTTGGGGATTCAGTTCGTCAACTGGGGGCACATTGGCGAGCGTTATCTTCATGCGTTTGGTGAAGTCGGCAAGGATATGGAGGGAGTGCAGTTTTACCACTACTGGCTAAAACTGTTCCAGGCCGGCGAAGCCCCCAATATCGACGCCTACACGCTGAACTGTCAGGCGGTCGAACAGGGGCGGTTCATGCGTCCGGTGGATGCGGGGAATTCGCCCTTATCCCGTATTGCCTATGCATTTCACTTTGATGCGGCCCGCTACGCCATGTTCCTGCGAGACTATGCCATGGAGCGCGGAGTGCGTCGTCGGGAAGGCAAAATCGAGCGGGTATCGCTCCGTCCGGGTGACGGGTTTATCGAATCAATTACCCTGGATGACGGTGAAACCCTGGAAGCCGATCTGTTTATCGATTGCTCCGGCTTCAGGGGGCTGCTGATCGAGCAGGCACTGAAAACAGGCTACGAGGAGTGGTCGCGCTGGCTGCCCTGCGATCGCGCGGTGGCCGTCCCCTGCGCTAAAGTGGCGGAGCCGGTGCCCTATACTCGCTCCACCGCTCATTCGGCGGGCTGGCAGTGGCGAATTCCCCTGCAGCATCGCACCGGCAACGGCCATGTTTATTGCAGTCAATTTATCAGTGACGATGAAGCGGCGGATACCCTGTTGAAGAACCTGGATGGTGAGCCGCTGGCGGATCCGAAGTTCATTCGCTTCACCACCGGAAAACGCTTGAAATTCTGGAATAAAAACTGTGTGGCACTGGGGCTGGCCAGTGGTTTTATGGAGCCGTTGGAGTCCACCAGCATTCATCTGGTGCAGTCCGGGATCGCCAAATTGATGAGCCTGTTTCCAAACCGGAATTTTGATCAGGAAGATATCGACGAATACAACCGCCAGGTGGATTTCGAATATACCCGCATCCGGGACTTCCTGATCGCCCACTATCACGTAACCCAGCGCGACGACTCCGAGTTCTGGAATTACTGTCGGACCATGGATGTACCCGATACCCTGAAACAGAAAATGAATCACTATCGGAAAAACGGTCGCATCTTCCGCACCAATGAAGAACTGTTCAACGAGACCAGTTGGCTGGAGGTGATGCACGGTCAGGGCCTGAAGGCGGAAGGCTACCACCCGATTGTAGATACTCTGTCGAAAGATGAAATTGCCCGACGCCTGGAGAGTATTCGCAATGTGATCAACAAATCCGTGGAGTATATGCCGAAGCACTCAGAATTCATCGCCAAACACTGCGCAGCGCCCGCCAACACCGAGTAGGTCGGATTCGCCCCGCAGGGGCGTAATCCGACAAACTCTACCAAGCGGCCCGTTCCCCGTAGGTCGGATTAGGCCATCGGCCGTAATCCGACAACTTTTAATCTCACCAAGAACAGCAAAAGGCCAGCATGAAATCTCTCGCTCCCCTTTCCATATTATTTGTCACTCTATTGGCCCCGGCGGCCCACGCCCAATTCGTCGATCACTTCGAGGGCAATGAAATACACCCCGACTGGCAGTACTTCACCGGCGACGGTGACGCGCGCCTGAACTTTGTCCCGCTCGACGGCCATGCACGCATGGAAGTCGATGCCACCGATGATCAGCACAACGTCTGGTGGTCCATCATCAAACGCAATGTCGCACCGCATCTGGATATGGAGAAACTCGCCAGCCCCGACTACGAGCTGCGCATTGAGGCGCGTATCCGCGTCAGTGATGCGCCGCGGCGGGTAAACTTCATGATCAATACCCAACGCACCACGGATTTTCATCAACACCTGCGGGAATACGACATTCCCAATACCACCGAGTGGCACACCATCAGTATGACCACTGAAGGGTTGGATGCCGTGCCGGGCGACGACCTGAATGTCCAGCTCAGCGCCACTGACTGGGGCCTCGGCCAGTACCATGTGGACGTGGACTACTACCGTGCAGACGTAGTGCGGGCGGCCGATGCCGAGGCGGATGTGGGAGAACCGCTGGTGTACCATCCGCCCATCCCGGCACTGGATACCTTCACCCAGCATCGCCCCGCTGATCACGACGTTGTCCTGAACCGGGATTACCCGATGGTCAACTTTGATGGTTGGCATACAGAGGAGAAAGGAACGAAGGTCCCCGTGTTGACGGTCAGCGCCGACCAGTGGGTGTTGCTGCGCTGGGATCTGTCGGCATTAAATAACGCTGAAGCCGACGGGGCGGGCGTATTGGAGCTTACCACCCAGTCGGTGCAGAAGGGAGGGAACTACGTCGCCGCCTATGAGGAAGACCTGGGCGTCGAGTTCGATAAAATCCGGGTGTTCGAAGTCATGGGCGGCCCGGAGCAATGGGATCAGAAAGAACTCACCTTTCAGGGGTTCGCGCGCGAAGAACCGTTGGAGACCCTGGTCAACGGCCAGATGGTGTTTGACGTAGAGCCGGCCGCGGAGCGCGGAGGAAAAACCCACATAACCCTGTCACGACCAGTCATGCAGCGTCTGCTGGATGGCACCACCAAGGGGCTGCTGATCCGTCCGCTCGGCGCTTTGGAGGCCACCTTCTACGACAGTCAGGCGGACGACCCGAAACGGGCCCCCACCTTGTACTTCAACCTGCAGTAAGTACTGTCGGCGCATTGTCGGATTACGCCCCTGCGGGGCTAATCCGACCTACTCGTAGAATGAAAACCACCCAGCAGCCCAGTAGGTCGGATTAGGCCAGCGGCCGTAATCCGACAGTCACACAGCACGCGGAGAACTAGAGGACCTTGGTCCTCGAGTGGGCATAAAAAAACCGAGCCATTTGGCTCGGTTCTTTAATGTGGTGCCCAGGAGAGGACTTGAACCTCCACGACCGTAAGGTCACTAGCACCTGAAGCTAGCGTGTCTACCAATTTCACCACCTGGGCAGGTGATTCGCTCGGCGTGTCATCAGCCGAGGACGCGCACTATAATGTCGAATATGGGCCTTGTCAACGGTTCGGATGTCAGGAAATTAAATTTTTTTGGACTAAACTGAACTCATCCATGGGTTTATGGGCCTAACTGGCCTATAATGTCGGCAAACAGTCAACCAATTGCCCCCAAAAGGGCTCTTTCTGCGCCTACCTCGGCCTTGAAACCTCTCAGGCTTCCGTCCATATCATCCGTAGGCGACTTACTATTGGCCCTCACAAGGGGCATTCATTTTCCGTTACAGGATATCCGTTTTGAGCAAAGAGAAACACCCGAAGCACGACCCCTACGCTGAGCGAGAAGCACAGAAATACGATAACCCCGTGCCCAGCCGCGAATTTATTCTGCAATTGTTGGAAGACGCCCCGGGCCCGGTGACGCACCCGGAAGTCTGCGAGATGCTCGACCTTCGCGACGAGGACCAGGTTGAGGCCGTACGCCGGCGCCTGATCGCCATGGCCCGCGACGGGCAGCTGGTCAGCAACCGCCGCGGCGCCTTCGCCCGGCTGGACAAAATTGATGTAATCCGTGGCCGCGTCCAGGGTCATAAAGATGGCTACGGCTTTGTGATTCCCGCCAAGGGCGGCAATGACCTCTATTTACACAACCGTCAGATGCGCCGGGTGTTCGATGGCGACGAAGTACTGGTCCGTGTCACTGGCTCCTACCGGGGCAAGGATGAGGCTGCGATTGTTGAAGTCCTCTCGCGCAACACGGAACAGCTGGCCGGTCGCCTCTTTCGCGAGGACGGGGTGCAGTTCGTTTCGCCGGAAAATCAGCGAATTACCCACGACATTCTGATTCCGCCCGGCGCCGAAGGTGATGCCAAGTCCGGTCAGATCGTGGTGGTGGCCATTACCCAGCAGCCGGACAAGAAACGCCCGGCGACCGGTATGGTCATTCAGGTGCTGGGTGACCATATGGCACCCGGGATGGAGATCGAGCTGGCCATCCAGTCTCACGGCATTCCCAGCGAGTGGCCCGCCGAGGCGCTGAGCGAAGCCGAAGCGCTGTCCGACACCGTGCAGGAAAAAGACAAGCAACACCGGGTCGATATTCGCCACCTGCCGTTTGTCACCATTGATGGCGCCGACGCCCGGGACTTTGACGACGCGGTGCTGTGTGAGAAGCGCAAAGGCGGCGGCTGGCGTCTGTCCGTCGCGATTGCCGATGTGTCCCATTACGTTCCTTGCAACAGCGCGCTGGATGTCGAGGGGCGCAAACGTGGCAACTCGGTGTATTTCCCGGACTATGTGGTGCCCATGCTGCCAGAGGCCATCTCCAACGGCCTGTGCTCCCTGAACCCGAAGGTCGACCGCCTGTGCATGGTGTGCGAGATGAATCTCGACGCCGAGGGCAAGATCACCAGCTACAAGTTCTTCGAAGGCGTCATGCACTCCCATGCGCGGCTGACCTACGACCAGGTGTGGGACATTCTTCAGGCCGATGGCGATGATGAGCATCCGCTGCGCCAGGAGTTCAAGGAAGTGCTGCCGCAACTGCACAGCCTGCATAAGCTCTACAAGGTCCTGCGCAAGGCTCGGGATGAGCGCGGTGCCATCGACTTTGAAACCGTTGAAACCCAGATCGTCTTCAACGAAGACCGCAAAATCGACCGGATTGTCCCGGTTCAGCGCAACGATGCGCACAAGCTGATCGAAGAGTGCATGCTGTGCGCCAACGTGTGCACCGCGCGCTTTCTGGAGAAGCACCAGATCACCTGTCTGTACCGGGTGCACCAGGGGCCGACCGAAGAGAAGCTCGCCAACTTGCGCGAGTTTCTGGGCGAGCTGGGTCTTGGCCTCGGTGGCGGCGCAGACCCGAGTTCGGCCGATTTCCAGGCACTGATGCAACAGATTCAGGGCCGCTCGGACAGCCATCTCATTCAGATGGTCATGCTGCGCACCCTGCGCCAGGCGGTCTATCAGGTGGACAACGAAGGTCACTTCGGTCTCGGCTTCGATGCCTACACCCACTTTACCTCACCGATCCGTCGCTACCCGGACCTGCTGGTTCACCGGGCCATCCGGTCTGTCATCCGCAGCGACCGCCAAACCGCCAATGTCGCGCGGGTCGAAGGTGCCAAGCCGCTGTCCCGCAAAGAGATCTACCCCTATGAAACCGGGGATGTGGTTGCTCTGGGCGAGCACTGCTCCATGACCGAGCGGCGCGCGGACGAAGCCACCCGGGATGTGGCCAGCTGGCTCAAGTGCGAATTCCTGCAAGATCATGTCGGCGAGGTGTTCGACGGCGTGGTGGCCTCGGTGGTCGGTTTTGGCTTGTTTGTCGAGTTGAAGGATCTGTACGTCGAAGGGTTGGTCCATATCACGGCACTGCCGCACGACTACTACCGGTTCGAGCCCGCCCAGCACCGACTGGTGGGCGATCGCACCCGCAAGGTGTTCAGCCTGGGTGATGAGCTCCGGGTGCGAGTGGTGCAGGTCGATCTGGACAGTCGCAAAATTGATTTTGAAATGGAGTCGGTCACCGCGACCCGTCGAGGCAAGGGCAAAACCAATGCCCGTCCTCCCGCCGCTGATGGGCGGGATGCCGTCCCCAAAAAGTCGGGCAAGGGCAAAGGCCGTGGCCGCTCGCGGGGTGGCAACGACGAGCGTGGCCCGTCCCGTTCATCCAAACGAGGTTCATCCGGACAACGTCATGGTAAACAGGAAAGTCAGAAAACTGCGCATTCGAAGAAAACTGGAACAGTTCGATCGGAGAAAGCGACTCAACCGACTGAGAGCCGGTCTCTACTTGCGTCGGCGGCAGCTGGCTTTAAAAAAGCGCTGGCTAAGTTTACGAAGAAGAGATAACCACTGGTTTGAAAACCTGTGCAGCCTTCGCCAGAGGGCGTTGAGTCGGGCCGGCGGCAGTAATGACCGGCCCGGTGATTGATCGAAGATTCAGAGCCGGAACCATCTGTGAGTAAGAGTGAAATCGTCTTTGGCCTGCACTCGGTGCAGGCGCTGTTGAAAAGTGCCCCGCAGCGGGTGTTGGAGCTGTACTGCCTGCAAGGGCGCGGCGACCAGCGTCTGCAGAAAATCCTGAAACTGGCCGAGGCGCAAGGCGTGTCGGTTCAGCCGATGGGGCGGGGCAAGCTGGATGCCCTGGCCGAAGGTGAAAACCACCAGGGCATAGTGGCGAACTGTCGGCCCGGGCAGGTCCACGATGAAGGCTTTCTGTTTCAGCGGTTGAGTGAGCTGGACCACCCGCCGCTGCTGCTGGTGCTCGATGGTGTGACGGACCCCCATAACCTGGGGGCCTGCATGCGTACCGCCGAAGCGGCCGGGGTGGATGCGGTGATCGCGCCCAAAGACAAGTCGGCCGGCCTCAACCCGGTGGCCCGCAAGGTGGCCTGTGGTGCGGCGGAGGTTCTACCCTTTGTGCCGGTGACCAATCTGGCCCGCACCCTCAAAAAACTCCAGGAATCCGGCATCTGGCTGGTGGGCGCGGCGGGTGAAGCGAGTGCGTCCGTCTATCAGAGTGATCTGAAAGGCCCAATCGCCCTGATCATGGGGGCTGAGGGGGAGGGGCTGCGTCGCCTGACCCGGGAAACCTGCGATTTTCTGATCAATATTCCCATGGCGGGCACAGTCAGCAGTCTGAACGTCTCGGTCGCCACCGGGGTCTGTCTGTTTGAGGCGGTGCGCCAGAGGGCTCGGTAGCGATCTGTTATCCTTTTTTGGTCATATGATTTTTAAGACTATAAGGCGCCTATTTAGGCGCCTTTTTCGTTTTATAGGGCCAAAAATCTTGAAAACAACAACTTTAGACGGGGCTGCTACCGGTTTTTGGCTTGATGTTGCGCGTCTACGGCCTTATATTATATTACTTATAAAGTCATTCCTCGGTCGAGTGAGTAGGGCGCTCACGGGGTGCCGCGTGGTGTTGGTCGTTCCCTGGTCGGGTGGCTGCAATGCCAGCATCTTGGTCGCCAGAGCCCACGAAAAACATTGACAGAAACACGGTTTCGCATATTATAATACAAAACAGATTGGTAACTGATGCACACTCCTGTGCTGCAAATAAAAGGTAATGGTTCTATGACGTCTTATGCACTGGGCCTGGATTATGGCTCCGACTCGGTTCGCGCACTGTTGGTGGACACCGCCAATGGACAGGAAGTTGCCACCACCGTGGTGCCTTACAAGCGCTGGAACCAGGGGCTTTACTCCGAACCGGCCAAAAACCAGTTCCGCCAGCACCCGCTGGATTATCTGGAAGGGGTTGAGCAAGCCGTACAGGGCCTTTGGGAAGAGGCGCCGGCCGGCGCGGCGCAGCAGGTAGTGGGTATCAGCTTTGATACAACCGGTTCCACACCGGTCCCGGTGGACAGCGAAGGCGTCGCGCTGGCGCTGAAGCCTGAGTTCGCCGAAAACCCGAACGCCATGTTCGTGCTGTGGAAAGACCACACTGCGATCAAAGAAGCCCAGGCCATTACCGCAGCGGCCGAAAAGTCCGAGCCCAATTACCTCAAGTATGAAGGTGGTATCTACTCCTCCGAATGGTTCTGGGCCAAGGCCTGGCACGTCATGAAAGCAGATCCCGCCGTCGCCGAGGCCGCGTACAGCTGGGTCGAGCACTGTGACTGGATGCCCGCGATACTGACCGGCACCACCCATCCGAGCAAATTCCGTGCGGGTCGCTGCGCGGCGGGTCACAAAGTGATGTGGCACGAAAGCTGGGGTGGCTATCCCCCCAACGACTTCTTTACCGGGCTGGACCCGGTGCTGGACGGGCTGCGTGATCGCCTGCCCGCTGAGACCTTTACCTCCGCCGAAACCGTGGGCCCCCTGACCGAAGAGTGGGCCGACAAGCTGGGCCTGCCGGCGGGCATCCCGGTCGGCTTTGGCGCCTTTGATTGCCACATGGGCGCAGTGGCGGCCAACGTCAAACCCGGCGTGCTGACCAAGGTGATGGGTACCTCTACCTGTGATATTACCGTCGCGACCTATGAAGATATTGGCGATAAATGCATTCGCGGTATCTGCGGTCAGGTGGACGGCTCAGTGATTCCCGGCCTGGTGGGCCTGGAGGCCGGTCAATCCGCCTTTGGTGACCTCTATGCCTGGTTCCGCAACCTGATCAACTGGCCGGTGCAGACCCTGTTGGCCAGCAGCGACTCTCTTGATAAGGCCACGCGCACAAAACTCGCCGAAGAGCTCGAAGACAAAACCCTCGCCGCCCTGGGCGAGGCCGCCAGCCAGATTCCCGCCGGCGAGACGGGCATTACCGCGCTGGATTGGGTCAATGGCCGCCGCACCCCGGATGCCGATCAGACTCTGACCATGGCCATCGCCGGCTTGAAAATGGGCAGCGAGGCTCCGCAGATTTTCCGTTCCCTGGTGGAGGCCACCGCCTTTGGTGCTCGCGCCATTATTGAACGTTTCAAGTCCGAAGGTGTGGCGATCAACTCTGTGGTGGTGATCGGCGGTATCTCCAAAAAATCCGACTTCATCATGCAGGTCTGTTCGGATGTCTGGAACTGCCAGATCGATGTACTGGAAAGCGAGCAGAGCTGCGCCCTGGGCGCCGCCATTTTTGCCTCCACCATTGCCGGTGTTCATCCGGATGTGGCCGCGGCCCAGAAGGTGATGGCTTCGCCCGTGTGCAAGAGCTACACGCCGAACGCCGATAACGCCGCCGTTTATGATCGTTTGTACCAGAATTACCAGGCGCTGGGCGCCTTTGTGGAAGGAGAGCGCAAATGAGCTACCGCGAACTGAAAGAGCAGGTATTCGAAGCCAATATGGAGCTGCACCACCGCAAGCTGGTGGTGTACACCTGGGGCAACGTATCGCAGATCGATCGTGATAAGGGCGTGGTGGCCATCAAGCCCAGTGGTGTGGCGTACGAAGATATGAAAGTGGACGACATTGTTGTGGTCGACCTCGACAATAATGTAGTGGAAGGCAAGATGCGTCCTTCCTCGGACACCAAAACCCACACCCATCTGTATCGGCACTTCGAGAGCATTGGCGGGGTGACTCACACGCACTCCACCTACGCTACCGCCTG
>NZ_DFTP01000067.1:23307-26735 GCF_002381585.1 Marinimicrobium sp. UBA4209 | reverse complement strand
CTACGCTACCGCCTGGGCGCAGGCCCAGCAGCCGATTCCCTGCTACGGCACCACCCACGCCGACTACGCCTACGGCGATATTCCGGTGACCGCGGTGATGAGCGATGAGCAGATCAAACGCGACTACGAAGAAGAAACCGGCGTACAGATTACCGACTGTTTCAAAGATCGCAGCCCGGTGGAAACCCCCATGTGCATCATTGCCGGCCACGCGCCCTTCACCTGGGGTAAAGACGCAGCCCAGTCGGTGTATCACGCGGTGATTCTGGAAGAGATGGCCAAAATGGCCTACCTCACCCGCACTTTGCGCCCCGATGTACAGCCTCTCAAGCAGGCCATCATCGACAAGCACTACCTGCGTAAGCATGGCAAGAACGCTTACTACGGTCAGAATTGATTAACCCTTTTCGGCAACTGCCCTATTCAGGATTACAGCTATGAAAATTTACGGTGATAAAGAAATCTGGTTCGTCACGGGTTCCCAGCACCTCTACGGCCCCAAAGTATTGGAGCAGGTCGCGGCGAACAGCCAGCAAATTGCCGACGGGTTGACCGGCTCGGACAAGATTTCCGCAAAAATTGTCGCCCAGCCGACGGTCAAGTCTCCGGACGAGATTCTGGAAGTCTGTCAGCGCGCGAATAACGACAGCAATTGTGTCGGTCTGATTCTGTGGATGCACACCTTCTCTCCGGCCAAGATGTGGATTGCCGGCCTGAAGGCGCTGAACAAGCCCTACATGCACCTGCACACCCAGTTCAACGCCGAGCTGCCCTGGGCCGAAATCAACATGGACTACATGAACCTGCACCAGAGTGCCCACGGTGACCGCGAGTTTGGTTACATTGGCACCCGTCTGCGTCAGGATCGCCGCGTAGTGGTCGGTCACTGGCAGCAGGACCGTGTTCAGCAGGAAATCGACGACTGGTTGCGCGTCGCCATGGGCTGGGCCGAGTCTCAGACTCTGAAAGTGGCCCGCTTCGGCGACAACATGCGTCAGGTGGCGGTGACCGAAGGTGACAAGGTGGCGGCCCAGATTCACTTCGGCTACGAAGTGCATGCCTTTGGTTTGGGTGATCTGGCCGAGGTCGTTGACGCAGTCAGCGATGAAGACGCCAACGCCCTGGTCGATGAGTACCTGCAGACCTACGAAGTGGCGGACGAGGTGCTGAAAGACGAGCACCAGATGGCCATGATCAAAAACGAAGCGCGCCTGGAAATCGGCATGGAGCGTTTTCTGGAAAAAGGCGGCTTCAAGGCCTTTACCAACAACTTTGAAAACCTGACCGGTCTGACCGGCCTGCCCGGTATGGCCACCCAGCGCCTGATGGCCAAAGGCTACGGCTACGGCGGCGAAGGTGACTGGAAAACCGCGGCCATGACCCGGATCGTAAAAGTAATCAGCCAGGGCAAAGAAGGTGGCACTTCCTTTATGGAAGATTACACCTACAACCTGGGCACGCGGGATCAGGTGCTGGGCGCCCACATGCTGGAAATCTGCCCGACCATCGCCGCGCAGAAACCGCGCCTGGAAGTGGCCCTGCACACCATCGGGATTCGCAAGGACATCGCTCGCCTCAAGTTTACCGGCAAGCCCGGCCCGGCCATGAACATCACCACCGTGGACCTGGGTACCCGTTTCCGTATCGTAGTCAACGAGCTGGATACCGTGGCCCCGCCAGCGGACCTGCCCAAGCTGCCGGTCGCTTCGGCCCTGTGGGAGCCTCGCCCGAACCTGGGTATCGCCGGCGCCGCCTGGATTCACGCCGGTGGTGCTCACCACAGCGTGTACAGCCAGGGCGTGACCACCGAGCAGATCATCGACTTCGCCGAAATGGCCGGCGTTGAAGCGGTCGTGATCGACAACGACACCAAAGTGCGCACCTTCAAAGACGAACTGCGCCAGAACGCCGCTTACTACCACCTCAAGCAGGGCGTATAAACGGCGTACCAATCGGCGGGGCCTTCGGGTGCCCGCCGTTTTTGTATCTGACATCACCTGACAATAAGAGCCCAAGCGAATGAAAACCCAGAAACTGACGGTATTGGAGAAAGTGGGTTTTGGCAGCGGTGATACCGCGGTCAACCTGGTGATCTCCTCCATGTTCCTCATCGTGGCCTATTTCTATACCGATATCTTCGGATTGAAGCCGTCGCATATGGGGATTCTGTTCCTGGTGGCTCGACTGGTGGATGCCTTTACCGACCCATTGATGGGCATGATCACCGACAAGGTGGACACCCGTTGGGGGCGCTACCGTCCGTACTTTTTATTCCTGTCTGTGCCCTTCGGTCTGTCCATCTTCCTGATGTTCACCACGCCGGACTGGAGTTACAACGCCAAGCTGGTGTGGGCTTACGCCACTTACATTCTGGTGACGGTGATGTTCACCTCCGTGACTATTCCCTATATCTCCCTGATTGGCGTATTGACGGCGGACCCGAAAGAGCGCCTGTCGGCGAACGGCTATCGTCTGTTTCTGGCCAAAGTGGCCGCGTTTCTGGTCACCATTATTGTGCCGATCATGGCGGAAGCCTGGGGCGATGGTGACCTGGCGGTGGGTTACCAAGCCTCCATGGGGCTGATGGGGATTCTCGGTACGCTGTTGTTCCTGTTCTGTTTCTTTACCACCACCGAGCGGGTGAAGCACGAGGTGCAGGACAAGACTTTCGGCGAGCAGCTCAAGATTCTGCTGAAAAACGACCAGTGGTTGGTGCTGTGTGCGGTGTGCTTTACCGGCACTCTGGGCTATGTGATCCGCAGCTCCGTGGCCGCCTATTACGCCAAGTATTACCTGGGAGCCGATGCCAAAATGCTCTCCGCCTTCATGACCACCGGGGTCACTGGGGCGCTGTTGGCCATGATCGCCTCCACCTGGATTACCAAACGCTACTGCAAAATCCAGCTCTTTCGCTGGACCCAGTTGGCCGTTGGGGTATTGAGCGTAATCATGTTCTTCGCGGTTCAGCCCGGAGATATCTGGCTGGCGTTTATTCTCTACTTCCTGATTTCCTTCGTGGTCGACCTGCACGCGCCGGTGTTCTGGAGCGCGATTGCCGAGTCCGTGGACTACGGTCAGGCGAAAACCGGCAAGCGTGTATCGGGCCTGGCGTTCGGTGGCATCAGCTTTTTCCAGAAGGCCGGCATGGGCGCCGCCGGTTTTATTGTCGGCCTGCTGCTGACCTATTTCAACTACGAAGCCAACGTGGAGCAGAGCGCGTTCACCTTGACGGGTATCGCACTAATGCTCTCCGTCATCCCGGGCCTGTTCCACGCCATCATGGGCGGGCTGATGTTCAAGTACAAAATTACTGACAGGTTCTATGAAGAAATGAAGCGGGACAGCCTGGCGGATTCCGCCCTGGCCGAAGCGGATCCGAATATTTCATAGATGGGTTAGGGCGTATGCGCCAGGGCGGGTTACGGCGG
>NZ_DFTP01000067.1:21055-23240 GCF_002381585.1 Marinimicrobium sp. UBA4209 | reverse complement strand
CTTCGGCCTTATCCGCCCTACGCCAACTGCGGCATCCGCCATAACCGCCTCGATTTAATGAATACCATGTTGCCATGACAACACCCTGGAGAGAACAATGACCGAACTGCTCACCCCTCTGATCGAACAACGCGCCGATCCCTATATCCACAAACACACCGACGGCTATTATTATTTCACCGCCTCGGTGCCGGCCTACGACCGGCTGGAGCTGCGTCGGGCCAAAACCATTGCCGAGCTGCCTGACGCGGAGCGCGTGGCCGTCTGGCACAAGCCGGATACAGGCCCGTTCAGCGAATTGATCTGGGCACCGGAAATCCATTTCAATCAGGGGGCTTGGTACATCTACTTCGCGGCGGCACCGACCCGGGAAATCAAAGACGGGCTGTTCCAGCATCGCATGTACGTGGTCAGCACCGACGCCGCTAACCCGCTCGAAGGTGAGTGGACCGAACCCAAGCAGATCGACACCGGCATGGATACCTTCTGTCTGGATGCCACAACGTTTACCCATAAAGACCAACTCTACTACGTCTGGGCACAAAAGCAGAACGGCATTCCGGGTAACTCCAATCTGTATATCGCCCCGATGGACACACCCGATGCCATCGCCGGCGAACCGGTACTGCTGACCATCCCCGAGCTGGAGTGGGAAACCCGTGGCTTTATGGTCAACGAAGGGCCCGCCGTACTGATTCGCAATGGCCGTATATTCATCACCTACTCCGGTAGCGCCACCGACGAAAATTATTGTATGGGTGTCATCTGGGCGGACCAGGACGCTGATCTGCTGGATCCAAAAAGCTGGACCAAATCCCAGAAGCCGGTGTTCCAGAGCGATATGGACAATGCCATTTACGGCCCGGGCCATAACAGCTTCACCGTCGCCGAAGACGGTAAGACCGATATGCTCGTGTACCACGCCCGGACCTACACCGAAATCGAAGGGGACCCGCTGTGGAATCCGGATCGCCATACCTTCATTAAACCCATCAAATACGATGCGGACGGCTTCCCGGTATTTGGTAAGCCCTCCATGGTGGACTGACCACCAACCGACTTACGGACCATGAGGTAACACCATGAACGTTAAACACTGGTTAAAAGGCATTGTTGTGTCGCTGGCAGCACTGAGCGCTGTGGGGTGTCAGGCCCAAAAGCAGGTCAGCATTCATGACCCGGTTATGGCAAAAGAGGGCGATCAGTACTACCTGTTCAGTACCGGCCCCGGTATCACCATTTACAACTCCGAGGACATGGTGAACTGGGAGCGTCAGGGGCGTGCTTTTGAAGGCGAGCCCGACTGGGCCAGAGAGGTGGCACCGGAGTTTAATGGCCACTTGTGGGCGCCGGACATCATCTATAACGAAGACACGGAGCAGTGGTACCTGTACTACTCCGTCTCCGCCTTCGGGAAGAACACCTCCGGTATGGGTGTCACTACCACCAAGACCCTAAACCCCGAGTCGGACGATTACGGCTGGGAAGACCAGGGCCTGGTGTTGCAGTCGGTACCCAACCGGGACATGTGGAACGCCATTGACCCCAACGTCATCGTGGATGAAAAGGGCGATGCCTGGTTCAGCTTCGGCTCCTTCTGGGGCGGCATGAAAATGTTCAAACTGAATGAAGATTGGACGGCACCGGCCGAGCCACAGGAGTGGTACACCATTTCCAAGCGCGATCGCTCCATTCTGGTGGATGACACCCAGGCGGGCCCGGCCCAAATTGAAGGGCCGTTTATTTTCAAAAAGGGCGACTACTATTATCAGTTCGTCTCCTGGGGCCTGTGCTGCCGGGGCGCCGATAGCACTTACCATATGGTGGTCGGCCGCTCAAAAGATGTGACGGGTCCTTATCTGGATAAAACCGGTAAGCCAATGAATGAGGGCGGCGGCACCATCATTCTGAAAGGGAATGAAGACTGGTATGGCTTGGGTCATAACAGTGCCTACACCTTCGATGGTAAAGACTACCTGGTATTTCACGCCTATGAAGCCGCAGACGAAGGCCTGCAAAAACTGAAGATCGCCGAAATCGAGTGGACCGAAGATGGTTGGCCCGAAATCGATCCGGCGGTATTGAATGAATACCAGAGCGTGTTGATCGAAGAGTAAAGCGTGTAACGATAACGGCGGATGCGGAGCATGCCGCCGTGTTCTGTGTAGGGCGGATAAGGCCAAAG
>NZ_DFTP01000067.1:9112-20992 GCF_002381585.1 Marinimicrobium sp. UBA4209 | reverse complement strand
CCGCATCCGCCGTAACCCAACTCTCCGCATCCCCCGTCACCTCCCCGAAAAACACCAGACCAACGACTGGCAACCACCATGAAAAAAATCCTCCCAGCCCTACTGACTGCCACCTTCGCCCTCGGCTGCACCCAAACCACCGATCGGGCCGAACCGCAACAAACCGGCGTCGACACCTTCCCGCTCACCCAGGTCCGCCTGCTCGACGGCAGCCCTTTCAAGCGCGCCGAACAGACCAACCTGCGGTACGTTTACGCCATGGACCCGGACCGACTGCTCGCGCCCTACCTGCGCGAAGCGGGGCTGGAGCCGAAAAAAAGCACCTACGGCAACTGGGAAGGCTCCGGGTTGGATGGCCACATAGGTGGTCACTACCTGACGTCGTTGGCGCTAGCCTACGCATCCACGGGCGATGGTGAAGCCCTGCGTCGCCTGGATTATATGCTGGACGAACTTCAGCGCGCCCAGCAGGCCAATGGCAATGGTTACCTCGGCGGTGTGCCGGGCAGCAAAGCCTTGTGGGAAGAAATTGAGCGGGGCGAGATTGACGCCGACCTGTTCGCACTGAATGGCAAGTGGGTGCCCTGGTACAACGTGCACAAGGTCTACGCCGGCTTGCGCGATGCGTATCTGATTGCGGGCCGCGAACAGGCGTTGGACATGCTGATTGAGTTGTCGGACTGGACCATCGACCTGGTGGACGGTCTGAGTGATGAGCAGATTCAGGCTATGTTACGCAGTGAACACGGCGGCATGAACGAAGTGTTTGCCGACCTGGCGGACATTACCGGGGAAGAAAAATACCTGCGTCTGGCGAAACAGTTTTCCCATGAGCAGATTCTGGACCCGCTGCTGCAACATCAGGATGAACTGAATGGTCTGCACGCCAACACCCAGATCCCGAAAGTGGTGGGCTACCAGCGAGTCGCCGAAGTATCGGGCGACCCGGAATGGTCTGAGGCGGCGGATTACTTCTGGCGTACGGTGGTGTACGAACGTTCCGTGGCCATCGGTGGCAACAGCGTGCGTGAGCACTTCCATCCGACCGATGATTTCAGCTCCATGGTCAGCGATCGGGAAGGGCCGGAAACCTGTAACACCTACAACATGCTCAAGCTCTCCAGGCTGCTGTACGACGATGCCGCCGAGCTGGAATACATCGACTACTACGAGCGGGCACTGTACAACCACATCCTGTCCAGTCAGCACCCGGATCACGGCGGCCTGGTGTATTTCACGCCGATGCGTCCGGGGCACTACCGGATGTACTCCCAGCCGGAACAGGCCATGTGGTGTTGTGTCGGTTCGGGGATTGAAAACCACTTCAAATACGGCGAACTGATTTACGCCCACAACGATCGGGATCTCTACGTCAATCTTTTCATCCCGTCCCGTCTGACCTGGGAGCAGGCCGGTATCACCCTGGCCCAAGAAACCGCCTTCCCCGATACCGACGTGACCGAGCTGACGCTGGAAAAAGGCGAGGGCCGTTTTGCCCTGAAGTTGCGCTATCCCGTCTGGGTTGAGCCCGGTGCGCTGGAGGTGTCCATCAATGGTGAACGTGTAGAGACCAAGGCCTCTCCCGGTGAGTATGTCAGCATCGAACGGAACTGGCAGGCGGGCGATAAAGTCCGGGTTACCCTGCCCATGACCACCCGGTTGGAGCAGCTGCCGGACGGTTCGGATTATTACGCCGTACTTCATGGCCCCATCGTGTTAGCCGCCAAAACCGATGTGATTCAAAATGAGAAACTGAACTTCCTCAGCGATGACAGCCGCATGGGACATATCGCCGATGGCGCTCTCTGCCCACCCGAGGCGACACCGGTGATGGTCAGCGAGCCAGAGGCGTTTCTGGAACAGTTGTCGCCGGTACCGGGTCAGCCGATGATCTTCCGTGCCAGCGCCGGGCTGGACGTGGCCGACCAGGACAGCGTGGATCTGATACCCTTCTATCGCGTGCACGACAGCCGCTACACCATCTACTGGCCCCAGGCCAATGGCGACCAGAGCGAAGCGCGGATGAAAGCCGAGCGGGAGCGCCTGGCGTTGGACGCGCTGACCATTGATGCAGTGGCACCGGGAGAGCAACAGCCGGAGTCGGACCACTTCTTCAAGGGTGAGAATACCGAGGCGGGCGTTCATCTCGGGCGCCACTGGCGCCACGCGTCCGGTTGGTTCAGCTACGAGCTGCGCGATCCCCAGCGCCAAGCCAAGTTCTTACGCATCACCTACTTCGGGGGCGATGCCGGTCGCTCATTCGATATTCTGATCAATGGCCAGACATTGGCCGAAGTGACCTTACCGGAAGGGAAGGGCGCGGATTTCTATCATGTGGACTACGAGCTGCCAGTGGCGTGGGTCCGTGAAGCCGAAGAGGGCGTACTGACCCTCAAATTCGAAGCCAAGCCCGGCTCCATAGCCGGCGGCATCTACGGCGTCCGCCTGCTGCGCGATAAACCTTGAAGGCTTCGGTAACGGCGGATGCGGCTTCCCAGTGTATGCGTAGGGCGGATAAGCGCGAAGCGCGCATCCGCCGTTACCACGCCCCGAATCTCCCAAGCTGCGCAGGGCGGATCGGTCCGACGCATCGGAGGCCAACGGCCGCATCCGCCGTTACCCAACCCATGCATCCATCGTTCACACATTGGCTCCCGTAGGGTGGATAAGGGGCGAAGCCCCGTCATCCACCGACTTAAACCGGAGCGAACCTACCAAGGCAACACCTGCCCATTCGAATGCCAAAAGGTCCCGGTATTTTCCAGACTCAGCTCATCAATCCGCTGCACCAACCGCTGGGCAGCCTCATCCGGCGTGATATCCCCGTGACCACCAATCATTTCGGTGCCCACCAGACCGGGGTGCAAGATGGCTACCGCCACCTCCTGTTTCTTCAGATCTTCCGCCAGCGACTTGCCCGCCGCGTTTAACGCCGCCTTGGACATCCGGTAACCGTAGCGACCGCCGCTGGTATTGTCCGCGATGGACCCCATCCGGCTGGTGATCAATGCGACCTTGCCGCCCTTGGCCAACTGCTTGTGCAGGGCATTGGTCACCAAAAGCGGTGCCAGCGCATTGGTTTCGAACTGGTCCCGGATACTGTCGACGTTCAAACGCCCCAACTGTTCGTCCCGCAGGATACCGGCGTTGTTGATCAAAAGGTCGATCGATACCCCTTCAAGGGCCGCGACCAGCGTCTCGACGCCTTTGGGGTCGGCCACATCCACCCCATCAATAATAGTGGCCCCGCTGTTGGCCAGGGCATCCGAAGCCTGGCGACAGGCGGCGTACACCTTGTCCCCCCGGGCAATAAACCGTTTCACAAAGGACAGGCCAATACCGCGGTTGGCGCCGGTGATTACCACAGTCTTGCTCATTGGGAGAACCTCCGTTTTTTGAGTGGGAAATGAAGGGATGGGGGGTAAATACCGGGTTTCAACCCCGAGGAGGGAGGTTGATGGTTCTATTTAACATATATATAGGAAGGCTGGATGCCAAAATGGCGACCTGGAGGGATATGTTTGAGCGGACATGACCTGAACCCCACCTTAATTATCATATATATTATGATGAAATATGCGTTATATGGGGTCCGAGGATAAATTATCTGTGGTATATCAAAAGTATTTGCCTTAAATGCCCCAAAATAGAGCGATAAATGTATGATAAAAGGGTTGCTAGGCTTATTGTCATACGATAGTATTGTTTTGCTCCGTTATTAAAAATAACCAGTACTTGGGAGCGAGCCGGACCATATCGGCAGTTCTCAGGTGCGACTATGAAACCCGCAGGAGAGTTGCAATTATGTTTAAGCGTTCCCTACTAAGCCGCAGTATCGCTGCGTCCATCGCCCTGGCTGGCCTGCCCATGCTGGCTCAAGCCCAAGACACCCAAGACGAGCCTCTGCTAGAAGAAGTCGTTGTTACCGGTATTCGTGCAAGCTTGAACAAAGCCATTGATATCAAACGCGAATCCATGGATGTCATGGACTCCATCGTGGCAGAAGATATCGGTAAGCTGCCGGATAACAACGTGGTTGAGTCTCTCCAGCGTGTAGCTGGTGTTCAGGTTACGGATCGTGCCGGTGGTGAAACCAACGTGGTCAGTATCCGCGGTCTTACTGATGTGAGCACCACGGTAAACGGTCGTACCATCTTCACAGCTTCTGGCCGTGCTGTTGCGCTGGCGGATATCCCCTCTACTCTGGTTTCACGAGTTGATGTGGTCAAGAACCGCTCAGCGGAAACCTACGAAAACGGTATTGCCGGCCAGATTGACGTGCACACCTTCCGTCCGTTTGATTTCGACGGCTCTCGCGTATCGGTTTCTGCTCGTGGCATTTACTTGGAAGAAGCTGAAGAAGTGAACCCGACCATCAGTGCGCTTTTCAGCGATCGGTGGGATACCGCAGCGGGGGAGTTTGGTGCACTTGTTAACGTGTCCTATAGTGAAACCAAATATCGTGACCAGTCCACTACGCCGGGGGCTCAAATACCATTTATTGCCCAAGGTCGAGATCTTCCAGATGACCCAAACATCCTTGATGCGAACGGTAATGTTGTAGATCAGCGTTATGTAGATCTACAGCGTATTTTTCCGACTCGTCCTGGCGTGCAGGAAAATCCAATTTGGACCGCTGGTTTAGAGAATGGCTTGCCGACCGCGCAGGGGTCAACATTGGATATAAACGGTGATCCTGCAGAATACTACATTTCCCGTGACGCGATGTTCATGTCGGACTTCACCGGCGAGCGTGAACGCCCCGCTGCCAATGTGTCTTTTCAGTTCGCGCCGAATGACCGTAGCGAGTACACCTTTGAAGCGTTCTACAATGGTTACCGTAACGAAGGTTTCAACTCATTAAACTTTGCCTTTGTAGATTGGTGGGGCAGCCTTGGTGGGTTGAGCGATGACGTGACTGATACCTTTGAGCTGTATGAAGGAACCAACGTCATCAAAGAGCGTACCATTCGTGATGGTTTCACCTTTGGTAGCGGTGACTACTCAACCGGAAAAACCGACTCTTATGTTTACGCTCTGGGCGGTGACTGGGAGCTGACCGATAAGCTCAACCTGAAGTCTGAACTGGTGTACCAGGACAGTGAGTTTGAGTCCAGCTTCATTGCGATGCGCAGCACCAATGTTCGCTATGAAACCTACGCCAACTTCAGCAATAACCCGAGCATTGAGTTCCGGGACAACCCGGCCACTCCGGATGTTGATGAAGGCGATCAAAGCGACATTTCCCAGTTCGCCATGGCGGAAATGTACGATAGTGGAGAGCGCAACGAGGGTTCTGCAGTTACCTTTACCGCCGATGCCGAGTACTTCACTGACGGCGCGTTCTTCAAGAAGATCGATTTTGGTATCCGTCACGACGTGCGCGATGCCACCGAGTACGCACGTACTCAGGACGCTGCACCTTGTGATGTCGTAAACACCACTGGCGATGCGGCTAACTGCCAGTTCTCTACTTATGAAGATGATGGCATTGCGTACATCAACAGTGGCTTTATGGATGCGCTGGACGTGCCTCGCACTTGGGCGGTGGTTGATGGCCCTTACCTTAAGGCAAACCGTGATTACTTCACTGGTCTCTACGGTCTGGATGCCAATGATCCGCTGCTGGAAGAGTTTGCCATCGAGGAGACCAACACCGCACTGTACGTCGATGCGGAGTTTGAGACCGAAATCGCTGGTAAGCGTCTCGATGGTCAGGTTGGCCTCCGCTACGTTGATGTGACCACCGATACCGTCTTTACCGATCAGGTGGACTTCTCTGAAACCGAGGGCAGCACAGACAACCAGGAGCTTCTGAGCTTCTTGTCTCTGCGCTACAACCTTACTGATGAGCTGATCGCGCGCTTTAACTACGGTGAAACGCTGCGTATGCCCGGATTTGGGGACCTGAATCCGACCATCAACTACTTCGACGATATCACCAACATTGGTTATGGTACTGCGACTGGCGGCAACGCCGACTTGCAGCCGACCACTTCCCAGAACTACGACTTGTCTCTGGAGTGGTACTTCGGTGATGCCAGCAATGCCTACGTAACTCTGTTCCAGCGCGACATCGAAGGCCTGGTTGTTGGTTTCCGTAACCGAGTGAACCGCCAGATTGAAGGTTATGAAACAGATACTTTCATTCTGTCTCAGCCGGATAATGCTTCAGATGGTGAGCTGTCAGGTGTGGAAATCGGGTTCAACTACTTCCCCGAGAACCTCGAAGGCTACTGGGACGGTCTGGGTGTCCAGTCCAGTTTCACCTTCCTGGATTCGGAGCAGGTTAACCCGGTTACTAACAGCGAAGGTGAAGTGACCAGCTACGAAGTGGGTCCGATGTTTGGTGTGTCTGACACCTCCTACAGCGTAGCGGTGGCTTACGAGCGCGATACTTTTGACGCCCGTCTGGCTTATGTATGGCGTGAAGACTTCCTCAACAACAATGAGGCCGCTTTGTTCGCCAACCCGCTGGGCGTGTACCGCGACCCGCAGAGCTCTCTGGACTTCCAGTTCAGCTACAACGCAACCGATGAGTTGGTGCTGACTTTTGATGCAACCAACCTGACTGATGAGGTTTACCAGAGCCGTTACGGCAACAGTGATCTGCATACCTTCGGTAACTGGCAGATCAGCCGCACCTTTGCCCTGGGCGCTCGCTACTCCTTCTAAGGAGCGCGAGCAACCATCAAGGTTGCGTACCGTTCAAACCGAACTTGGCCAACCCTCCGGGGTTGGCCTTTTTTTTGTGTCTGGCCTCCCGGCCGCCTGCTGTTATACCATTCACCTTTGACCGCCGACTTTTACCCATTCAGAGGAATCTGATCTATGCCCGTTCAATCCGCCCCGTTCGAAAGTCTTCCCGATGGCCGTGAGGTCACTCAATTCATTTTGCGCAATAGCAAGGGGATGGAAGTCCGCCTGATCAACTACGGCGGCATCATTACCCACCTGTTCGCGCCGGACCGGAACGGCAATGTTGCCGACGTGGTTGTGGGGTTTGATGAACTTGCCCCTTATCTGACGGATTCCCCGTATTTCGGGGCGCTGATTGGCCGCTTTGGCAACCGTATCGCGGGCGGCCAGTTTGAGCTGGACGGCGTTGAGTATCGCCTGGATCAGAACGATGGTGAGAACCATCTGCATGGCGGGGTTGAGGGTTTTGACAAAAAACTCTGGGATGCCGAACCGTTTGAGGATGACCGTGGTGCCGGCGTCCGCCTGAGCCTGGTCAGTCCCGATGGCGATCAGGGGTATCCGGGCAACTTGTCCGTCACCGTGGAGTATTGGCTGACCGATGACAATCAATTGATTACCGACTACCGTGCTACCACGGACAAGGCGACCCCGGTCAACCTGACTCAGCACAGCTATTTCAATCTGGCGGGTAAGGGCACCGTGCGCGACCATCAGCTTACCCTGAACGCGTCAAAGTACACCCCGGTCAGTGACAAATTGATACCGGAAGGGCCTCTGGTTGAGGTGGCCGGTACGGCCTTCGACTTCCGTAAGCCCAAAACCATTGGGGCGGAAATTGACGCGGATGACATTCAGCTAAAGCGCGCCAACGGTGGCTATGATCATAATTTTGTCGTCGACCGTCAGGGTGGGCAGGGTGAGGTGCTTGCCGCGCGGGCCGAAGAGCCGGTTTCCGGGCGTGTGTTGGAGGTCTGGACGGAAGAGCCGTGTTTCCAGCTGTACACCGGCAATTTTCTTGACGGTTCGGTGGAAGGGAAGGGTCAAAAACAGATCCGTCACGGCGCCTTCTGCGTCGAACCGCAGCATTTTCCTGATTCGCCCAATCAGGACCGTTTCCCGTCCACGATTGTGCGTCCGGGAGACACCTACCACACCCGGATGAGCTTCCGTTTTTCTGTTTCCTCGTGAGGCTTGAGAATGAAAAACCTTATACAGTTATCCGGTGTGTTTGGGGGATTGTTGGTTGCTGGTTGTGTTGCACTGCCACAGAACTCTGACGTTGCATTGAACAGTCCGGATGGCAGCGTCCGGGTCAGTGTTTCGCTGAACGCCCAGGGTGCGGCGGAATACCAGGTCTTTCACGACGAGCGAGCCGTGCTCGAGCCGTCGGACCTGGGCATCCGTTTACAGAATGCCGCTTTTGAACAAGGTCTGTCTCTGACGAGCGCATCCGAGCCGGCACTGGTGGAAGACCACTATGAAATGCACCAGGGCAAACAGCTCGACATTCACTATCAGGCCAACGAGCAGACGCTGCGTTTTGCCAACGCCGAGGGTGAGCCCCTGGTGATTCGTCTGCGCGCCTCCGATGACGGCGTGGCCTTTCGCTACGAATTTCCCGGTGAGGGCGCCAAGCGTTTTGAGCGGGAAATCACCTCGTTCGATTTTCCTGCGTCGGCCAAAGCCTGGATGCAGCGCATGCAGGTGGTCAACACCGGCTTCGAAGGCACCAACCCGGCGTACGAAGAACATTACGAAATGGAAATACCGGTAGGCACCGAGTCTCCCACGGAAGCCGGCTGGGTTTTCCCCGCCCTGTTTCACAGCAATGGCGACTGGGTGTTGCTGAGTGAAGTCGGGATGCAGGGCAATTTTCACGCCTCCCGCCTTCAGCCAGAGTCACCGGAAGGGGAATACCGAATTGGCCTGCCGATGGAAGGGGAGGTGTTCAGCGGGGGCGAGCGACTCGCCCATGACACCGGCGCCTTTCACTCGCCCTGGCGCACCATTACGGTCGGTAGCCTGGCCGATATTACCGCCTCCACCATGGGCACCGATCTGGCGGAACCCTCGGTGATTGCAGACGCCGACTTTGTTGAGCCGGGGATGGCCAGTTGGAGCTGGGGGCTGCTCAAGGATGAATCGATCACCTACGACATTCAGAAGTGGTACATCGACTACGCGGCTGACATGGACTGGGAATACACCCTCGTGGATGTGAACTGGGACCAGAACATCGGCTACGAGCGCATGCAGGAGCTGGTGGACTATGCCGCGTCCAAAGAGGTGGGGTTGATTCTCTGGTACAACTCCGCTGGAGACTGGAATACCGCGCCCTATACCCCGCGAGACAAGCTGTTGACCCGGGAATCCCGGCGCGCGGAGTTCGCCCGTCTGCAGGCAATGGGTGTGCGTGGTGTCAAAGTGGACTTCTTCCCCGGCGACGGACAGTCCGCCATGGCCTACTATCGGGACATGCTGAAGGATGCCGCCGACTTCGAGCTGATGGTCAACCATCACGGCTCCACCCTGCCGCGCGGCATTCAGCGGACTTTCCCGAACATGATGACCATGGAGTCGGTACACGGCATGGAGATGGTGACGTTCTTTCAGGAAACCGCCGATAAAGAACCCAGCCACGCGGCCATGCTGCCCTTTGCCCGCAACGTGTTTGACCCCATGGACTATACGCCCACGGCCTTCAATCATCTGCACAATCCAAAGGTGACCCGCAAGAGCCGAAACGGCATGCAATTGGCGATGCCGGTGGTCTTCGTGTCCGGGCAGACGCACATCGTGGAGACGCCGGACGGCATGGCGAAGGTGCCCGAGTATGTCAGGGCGTTTTTGCGTGATCTTCCCGTAGTGTGGGACGAGTCCCGCCTGCTGACGGGCTATCCGGGTAAGCATGCGGTTTTTGCCCGGCGCTCTGGCGAGCGCTGGTATATTGCCGGTCTCAACGGCGATAGCGAGCCGAAGTCTCTGGAATTGGACCTGTCCTTTATTGGCGGTGCGGAAGGCACCCTGATCACGGACGGGAACGAGCCCCGATCCTTTGAGCAACGCGCCGTGGAAGCCGGCCCGCTTGAGCTGACCCTGGCACCCGCCGGTGGGTTCGTGGCGGTTTTCGAGTAGGTTTTTCCGCTATTGGTAGTATAAATTATTATAGTATAAACTGTGTGCTTCATCCCGCCCGGCACTGCCGGGCCGGGTTGGCAGGAGAGAGCCGGCGCTAGTGTACCCCGTCACTAATACCGGTCCGTCAAATAAGAGGTGCACAATGAAACACGTTATTACTGGTTGGAGCCGATCGATGGCTCTGATCGCTCTGGCACTGGCCACCCTGGCCGGCTGCGCCACTCAGGGCGACTCCAATTCATCCTCCACCGCCGAGCGCGATGGGACCTTTACCAACCCGCTGTTCCCCAATGGCGCGGACCCCTGGCTGGAATACTGGGACGGTAACTACTACCTGACCACCACCACCTGGACCGCTGAGCTGGTGATGCGCAAGTCTCCGACCCTGGCGGGCCTGGCGGATGCAACCCCGGTCAACATCTGGTCCGATACCGACCCGAAACGCAACGCCAACTTCTGGGCGTTTGAGTTTCACCGTCTGAAGGGCCCCAACGGCTATCGCTGGTACGTCATGTACACCGCTGGTCAGGACGGCACTCTGGATCACCAGCACCTGAACGTGCTTGAGAGTGTGGGAGACGACCCCATGGGCCCCTACGAGTACAAGGCGCCGATCATGCCTGACCAGTGGAACATCGATGGTACCTACCTCAAGCAAGACGGCAAACTGTACCTGCTGTACTCCCAGTGGCACGGTGACGAACAGTTGAACCTGATCACCGAAATGGAAAACCCCTGGACCCTGAAGGAAGGTTCCCCCAAGACCGTTATTACCCGCCCCGAGCTGGACTGGGAAATCAGCGGCCGTAAGGTGACCGAGGCGGCGCAGATTCTTCAGCGCAATGGCCGTACCTTCATGATCTATTCTGCCAGCTACTGCAATACCCCGGACTACAAGCTGGGTATGCTCGAGTTGGTGGGCGATAACCCCCTCAACGCGGATCACTGGAAGCAGTATCCGGAGCCAGTGTTCCAGCGCGGCAATGGCGTCTACGGCCCCGGTCACAACGGCTTCTTCCCCTCGCCGGACGGCACCGAAGACTGGCTGGTGTATCACGGTAATTCCTCCGTTGAGCACGGTTGCAGCTCCACTCGCTCCCTGCGCGCCCAGAAGTTCACCTGGAACGAGGATGGCACCCCGAATTTTGGAGAGCCCATTCCCGAAGGTCAGCCGGTACAGCGCCCCTCGGGTGAAAATGGTCCGCTGGTAACCCGTATTCAGGGGCAGCACTTCCAGATCGTGAATGCCACCACCGACCTGTGCCTGGATATCGCCACCGCACCGGAAGACAACCGCACCCGCCAGGCGGCCTGTAACCCCAACAACGGTCAGTGGGTCATTGACCCGGTCACCGATGGTTATTTCCGTATCGCCAACAACCACGACAGCAAGTTTCTGGAAGTGGAAAACTGCAGCACCGGCGACAATGCTCGGGTACAGCAGGCCGCCTGGCGCAACAACGCCTGCCAGGAATGGAGCCTTGAGACGGGTGATGGTGGCCACAGCGTGATCACCAACCGGGCTACTGGCAAGCCGCTGGCGGTCGCCGGTTGTTCGGCCAATGAAAATCAGTCGGTTCTGCAGCAGAGTGAAGACAGCGTATGCAAGCAGTGGCGCCTGCAACCGATGAATGAAGTGGCCATCATCAGTGAGCAGAGCGGTCGTGTGGTCAGCGTCGCCGGCGATGATGCCAACGTCGAGCAGCACGCCTGGACCTATGGCGACCACCAGAAGTGGCGGTTCAAGCCCACCGATTCCGGTTACTTTGAGCTGAGCCCGAGCAGTGCCGATGATCAGTGTCTGGCGGTGACTGACGAAGCGGTCGTTCCCGGTGCCAATCTGGAAGTGGATGAGTGCGGCTCCAAAACCAGCCAGTGGGGCATCAAGTTCCTCGAGGGTGGTGCAGTCAGCCTGGTGAACCGCTATACCACTGAGGTGGTGGATGTGGCCAACTGCGGCCTGGCCGATGGTACCAATCTGGCCCTCGGCCCCGACCTGGAAAACCGCTGCCAGCGCTTCCATCTGCGTGCGGCGAACTG